>NZ_JBYCLB010000449.1:0-3043 GCF_057473705.1 Mycobacterium sp. TH-M15
TGACGGGTTTGGTTTCGCCCTTCGCCGTGGTTTTGCCACCGCCGAACGACTCGCGCAGCCGGCGCGCGACCGGAGCCTCAACGGTCGAGGACGGGGACTTGACGAACTCGCCCTGCTCGCTCAGCCGGGCGAGGACTTCCTTGCTGGTGACACCGAGTTCCTTGGCCAACTCGTGTACGCGGGCCTTTGCCACTACATCTCCTGTCATGAGGCGACAGCGGTGGTGGGCCGCGCCTCGGGTTTAGCTATGACACATGGTCATCGGGACTTCACGGTGTGCTCATGTTCGTCGATACCTGTTCTGTCGCCTGGCGACGAGACGTCCAACTGCCGAACGTGCTCGACCACCCGGGTGGTGTCCGGTGAACCGGTGATCCGGAGCGCTCGTGCGAACGCCCGCCGCCGAATCGCCTGGTGCAGGCAGTCCGGGTCGGGATGCAGCCAGGCACCCCGCCCCGGGAGGTTGCCCGCCGTGTCGACGGTCGCGGCGTAACCGCCGTTCCCGCTGGACACGGCCACCACTCGGAGCAATTCGGCGGCCAACTCCCGCTTCCGACAACCGACGCACGTCCGCACCGGACCTTCGGTGCCTCGATGCGCCGACCTGGAAGTCTTGCGCTGGATCACGGCTCAGTCTACCCATATCTGGCCCGTGCTCCGAACCACGGCGGGTCGGAGCCGTCCGGTGACCCGTTACGCCGTCGGTTTGACCACCCGGCCGCGGGAGTCGGGCCGGCCAGCGGCATCGAAGTCGGCGACGCACGGCTCACGGCTCGCCGCCCACCTCCAGCTCACCGACGCCGGGCAGCTTCGGCCGCGGTTCGGCCGGCGCCGGACGGTCCAGGTAGAACAGCGCGGTGGAGGCGATGTCGTCGCTGAGCTGGCGGTAGCGGTGCCCGGACATCCAGCCCAGCGCCTGGACCTCCACCCGCAGGTCGGCCTGGAAATGGATCGGGTCGGCCAGGTGCCAGCGGTACATGCCGAACCGCTGCTGGCTGCGGTACAGCCCGTCCGGGCGCAGGATCTGGTGCAGGCCGAGGAACGGCGTGCAGAAGGCGGTGTAGCCCTGGCCGGGCACGTCGAAGTTCCAGGCACCGCCGAAGTAGTCCTCGGTGCCGGTGCCGCAGATGGTCGGGTGCTTCCGGTCGCCGTCCAGGTAGAACTTCACCTCGCCCTCCCCCCACCAGCCGGGGCTGTTCACCCCCCAGGCCAGGTAACTGCCGACGTACTTGCCGGCCCCGGTCACCCGGTCGACGATCGGGTGCAGCTCGCCGGCGGTCAACGGGTTGCTGCGGTGGAACTGGCAGTGCAGGTAGCCCAGATCGGTGCTGCCGCCCGCGCCGAGGGCCTCGTCGCCCACCTCGTAGCTGACCTGGTAGTAGACGGTGGCGGTGCGCGGCGCGAGATTCTCGCACGTGAGCCGGGCCCGTCTGGGCACCGGCATCGGCCAGTAGCTGTTGAAGCCGCCGTGCGGGTTGGCCGCCACCGGCACCGACGACAGCTGGGCGAACTGGCCCCAGCCCTGGCCGAAGAAGTCGCCGAGCGGCACCTCGATGGCGGGTTTGCGGGCGCCGTCCCAGTAGGCGCGCAGGATCAGGCTGCGCCAGTGGCTTCGGTGGGTGGTCAGCCAGATGTGGGTGATCAGCGCGGGCCCGTCGATGGCGGCCAGCTCGTGGGTGCTGTGCGCGGCGATGTCGACGCTGGGGGAGATCTTCCAGCCCGGGCCCAGGTCGGCCGCGCACGCCGCGCCGGTGCCCTCGGTGGCCCGGGCGCCGCCGCCCTTGGCGCCGGTGAAGTTCTCCGGGCTGATCGAGCGCGACTGCGCGCCGGACAACCGGGCCAGGGACCGTAGGTCGATCATGCTGTGCCGTTCAGCTCTCCCGGGCCGCGCCGTGCGGCGCTTCCCGCTCGGCCGGCTCGGCCGGCTCGGCGGCGGCGTCACTGCGGATGTCGATCCGCCAGCCGGTGAGCCGGGCCGCCAGCCGGGCGTTCTGGCCCTCCTTGCCGATGGCCAGGGAGAGCTGGAAATCGGGGACCACCACCCGGGCGGCGCGGGTGGCCTGGTCGATCACCGACACCGAGACCACCTTCGCCGGCGAGAGCGCGTTGGCAACGAACCGGACCGGGTCCTCGTCGTGGTCGATGATGTCGATCTTCTCCCCGGCCAGCTCGCTCATCACGTTGCGGACCCGCTGGCCCATCGGGCCGATGCAGGCGCCCTTGGCATTCAGGCCGGACACCCGGGACGCGACCGCGATCTTGGAGCGGTGGCCGGCCTCCCGGGCGACCGCGACGATCTCCACCGATCCGTCGGCGATCTCGGGTACCTCCAGCGCGAAGAGTTTGCGGACCAGGTTGGGATGGGTGCGGGAGAGCTCGATCCGCGGCTCACGCAGCCCGCGGGTGACCCCGATGACGTAGCAGCGCAACCGATCCCCGTGCTCGTAGGCTTCACCCGGGGCCTGCTCTGCCTGCCGGATTACCCCGTCGAAACCTTTCGCTTCGGTGCCCAGCCGCACCACCACCACACCGCGGGCGTTCTCCCGCGCGTCGCGCTGCACCACCCCGGCGACGATGTCGCCCTCGCGGGCGGAGAACTCCCCGTAGGCCTTCTCGTTCTCGGCGTCGCGGAGCCGCTGCAGGATCACCTGGCGCGCGGTGGTCGCCGCGATCCGCCCGAAACCCTCCGGTGTGTCGTCCCATTCGCTGAGCAGATTGCCGTGGTCGTCGGTCTCCCGAGCCATCACCGAGACGGCGCCGGTCTTACGGTCGATCTCGATCCGGGCGTCGTTCTCGTGGCCTTCGGTGTGCCGATACGCGGTGAGCAGCGCCGACTTGATGGTCTCGATCACCACGTCGACCGAGACGCCCTTGTCCGCCTCGATCGCATGCAAGGCGGCCATGTCAATGTTCATTCTGCAGCCCCCCTCGGTCAGCCCCGGCCCGCGCCAGCTCCAGCTCACGTTCGGGCGGAGGCGAAAACTCCACTTGCACAATCGCTTTGGCGATCTCCGCGATCGACAAGTGGCGCAGCGCCCAGTCG
>NZ_JBYCLB010000450.1:0-13612 GCF_057473705.1 Mycobacterium sp. TH-M15
GACGTTGACGTCACCTGTGCGCCTGGTGTGCGAGTGGGAGACCCAGTCGGAGTCGCTGCTCCAGCCGTGTGCGGCTAGCTGGGGTAGTACCTGCTCAGGCTGGACGGGTTCGTCATGGGCGACACCGGGCATCAACACCGACATGTGCACGACACCGTGAAACGGTGGCTCGCCTTGGTCGTTGCACGACTCGTAGGAGAAATTGGCCCTGGCGACCTCGGCGTGCAGAGCTGTGGTGATGTCCCGAGCGGCGGCGACGACCTGTTCGCGGGCCTGCGGGGGTGAGATCGGAGCTGTCACTTCGTCACCGCATCCGGTCAACACGAATCCGATTGCCGCTAGCTAGGGCGGCCATGACGTTCCTCGGTGAAGTCTGCACGGCTCAGGAGCGCTCGATCTCGCTGCCGACGTCGACGGGAACCACGGTGTGATCGGTGCGATGATCGAACGTGTCACGGCACTCTCCGTAGATGTCTGCTCCCACGTGGCCGCCGATTCTCCCGTTCGCCGGTATCCGCGACACCACCTCGATCAGAACGTTGACGTCACCTTTGCGCATGGTGTGTGAATGGGAGACCCAGTCGGAGTCGCTGCTCCAGCCGTGCGCGGCCAACTGCGGGAGCACCTGCTCCGGCTGGACGGGTTCGTCATGGGCGACACCGGGCATCCACAACGACATGTGCACCACACCGCGGAACGGCGGCTCGCCTTGGTCGTTGCACGACTCGTAGGAGAAATTCGCTTTCGCCACGTCGGCGTGCAGGATGGCACGGATATCGCGGGCGGCATCGATGACCTCGGCTCGCGCCTGCTCGGGCGAGATCGGAGCTGTCACTTCGTCACCGCATCCGCTCAACACGAATCCGATTGCCGCTACGCCGGCCGTGATTCTTACTAGGCTGCACACCTGCTCCATCCTTTAACGGTCAGTCGATTTTTCGGCGTCATCCACTACCCGCCGGGTGTGCGGTGGTAGTGGTCGTTGTGCGGTTCGCGGCTGCCCTCCGGCTCCGTGATGTGCTGCGAGCCCGGTCCCCGAGGCTGGGCCAGCATGCCGTCACGCCCGAGCGCATCCCCGTGGCCGGACGCTATGTCGGCCATGCTGAACAGCGACTCCGAACCGGGATCGAAGTAGTGGGAGTGCTCGTAGAACGGGTTGATGTGCTGGCCGGGCACTTCGGCTTTGAACCGGACCGCACCGTAGTTGTCCATGGTGGGGTCCGACCCGAGGCCGATGCTGCCGAACGGTGTTCGCAACGTGTCCGCGCCGAACCAGCTGACCCCGTCCTGGCTGGCGGCACCGACGTAGACGTGCCCGCCGGGTGAGAGGTTGAAATCGGCGGCCGAGTAGGCCCGGTCGGTTCCGGGTGAGCCGATCAACACGACGTCGTCGGCGTGCATCCCGTAGGCCGCGGCCGCATCGGCCACCGTGGTGGACCCGTAGGAGTGCCCCACCACCGTCATATGCGCGGGTGGGCCCTGATGGGTGACCGCCAGCGAATTGACGTCGCCGGCCAGCGCCTGGCCACCGGTGCGCGCCATGTTCGGCTCGAAAAGGCCGGGGTCGTGCCAGGTATCCGGCGCATCGTAGCCGACCCACAACACCACCGCGGTGTCGTGACCCCAGTCGGCCGCATTGGCCTCGTGATAGAGGTTTGCCGCATCCGGGTTCACCAGCGTGCCCTGCTGGACACCGGATCCGAGCCCTTTGACCACCACCGTGGTGTTGGCCGCTTTGTCCGGGTTGCCCATTGCGATCGCCGCCGCCCCGTCGCCGTTGAACGCCTCCGGCCGATACCGCCACAAGAACACATCGGGATTATTCCTCGCTTCGTCTTCCGCAGTCGCGGCCTTCTCCAAGCCGTCCCAGGTGTTGCGTGCGTTGCTGTACCGGAGCATGTCGGTCGCCGAGAGGCCGTACCTGCCCGGGTTCGCCAGCACGTCGTCGACCGGGACGTCCTGCAGATTCGCGATGTCGGTGATCCGGCTCAGGTCGTCGTTCATCACCGCCCGGTTTATCTCGCTGGTGACATCGACCGGGATGCCGGGCAGGTTGCCCAAATCCTCGGAGTGCTGGGCGATCAGCTGCGAGCGTTGTTCGGGGCCGAGCGAATTCCACCAGTTGAGCACCGTCTGCGAGTCGGTGCCGGCCGGCGGGATGGGCAACATCGGCTCGCCGAGCAGCGGCGGGGGCTGATCAAGAACTTTGACCAGCCCCGGGTCATAGCCGTCACTGCGCAGCTTGCGCTCGGCGCGCTGCAGTTCGCCGCTGTAGCCGTCGCGGATGTGTTTGAGCTGCTGCAACGTCGCCCGGGTGTCATCGACTGCTTCGGTGGCCAGCGCGTCGATGGCCTTGTCGATCTGGGCTCGTTCCTCAGCGGTCGGGCTCTGGTCGCGTTCTAGGTCGTGAAAAGCAGTGATGCCGGCATCTATCTGCTCCAGGTTGTCGTCGAGGGTGGCGATGTAGCCGCCCGAGGACCGTTGTGCTTCGGCCAGTGCTGCGGCGATGGTCTCCAGATCGGCGGCGATGTCGGGAAGCCGTTCTGTTTGCACACCCAGCGAGGTGACCGCCAGCTGCACCTGGGCCGAGTCGTTGATCGGGTGCTCGCCGTTGTCCCGGTTCCACGCGGCCTCAAAGCGGTGGCGGGCATCGGTGAAGGTGGTCTCGGCCTGCCCGACCGATTGCCCGGCGTCGTGGTAGGCCTGCGCCAGGTTGTCGATCTGCGCCGGCCGACCATGTTGGAGCGCGGCATTGATCGCCCACGGATCACCACCGGCGGCCTCGGCCAACCCGGGGATGGTGAAGTTGTCTAGGTGCATCCCGCCTCACGTTCCACTGCGTGCATCGCCTCGGCGTTCCGGGCCTCCATCGCGGTGAAATCGGTTGCGGCCTGGTGCGCGTTGTCGCCGATCCGGCTGAGGATCTGCTGGTGCAGGCCGAGGGTCTCGACGTGTCGCTCGTGGGCCTCGGTCAGCGTCGCGTGGAACGCATGAGCCACGTCGAAGTCGCCGAACATGCCCGCTGTGACCGGCGCCCCGGCCAGGTGATCCGCGCCGGTCTGCGCGTGTTCACCGGCCCGCGCCGAGTGGTCGGCCCCGGAGTGCAGCTCTGCTCTGTCGACGAACATTGTCGGTTCCTTCCGCCGCGGCACGACCGGGTCGGTGTTTGGCCCAGGAATTTTAGCGGCCGCACCGGCACGGGGGTAGTCACCCGCCCGCCGACGGAACGCCGCAGGTGGCCCGGTGCCCGCGTCGCCGAGATCGGCGCCTGGCTGCCCGCTGGTGACAGTCGACTGATCCACCGGGTCAGCGTCGGTACGGGTATTACTGTACCCAGTGGAAGCCGCGGTTGCGCAGGGTGAAGCTGTCCAGATCGACCGGCTCCAAGGTGATGGTCACCGGGTGCCCATTCACCTGCCCGTCGAGCCGCAACCGGCCGGCGGGGTTGCGGTCGTCTTGGAATTTGGCCAGCACGACATCCCGCGGCTGCTGTCGGTACAAGGTGACGGCGTGGGCGGCGGTGTCGGTCTTCGCCGGCACATACACCAGCGAGCCGTCCATGAACTGGATGGTCGCGATGTCGGGGACGTCGAAAACGAGCCGCTGCCACCGGTCTTCATCGGTGGTCAGCGGGGACGGCGGGACGTTGTCTCGGGTGAACTCGGTCACCGACCAGATGCCGTACAGCTCCGGTTTCGTCCGGCCGCCGCCGTAGGTGTTCCACAGCTGCCAACCGGCCAGCACCTCGCTGAGTAGCACCCAGATACCCGGCGCGACCTGAGCCGCGGTCGCAATCCGATCGGCCCGACGGCCGCTGAACAGCGGCGGCTGGCTGGCCGGCTCCGCCGGTCGTTCCAGCACCAGCACGTTCGCCAACCGCCGCGCTTGCGGTGCGAGCAGGTACACGCTCATCAGCAGCAGATGAAACGACAGGATCTTGACCGGCACGTCGTAGGTCATGTTGATCGCGAACAGATAGCCGGTGGCGGCCAGGCTGAGCAGCGCCCCGAGCGTCGCGGTGCGGGGCAGGAAGAGCAGCAACCCGGCGACCAGCTCCACACCGCCGGCAAGCATCTCGCCCTGTCTGCTGACCGCCGATCCATGGGTGTGGAAGTCGCCGGGGCCGCCCCAGCCATGCTGGTGCAGCGTCTCCACCATGTGCTGGATCTCGGCCTGTGAGCCTTCGCGCCACCCCCCGGAACGGCGCCTCGGCTTGGTCGTTACACGACTGCCGGGAGAAGAGCGCGGACACACCGCGCAGGCCGAGGGTCTGCACGATGTCTCGGATGAAGCACTCCTTCACTGAGATTGCGCACCAGGTCACACGACGGGCAGCTGGAGACCGCGGCGATGAGAAACCCGGCGACGGCCAGTCGCCGCAACAGCACACCGAGGCGCACTCGGGCGTGCTGCAGCGTCATTTGAGTTCGTCGGCGGGGATCGGCTCGGGCATGGTGTTTTTCCGAGTGGTCATGTCGCGACACTCACCGTAAATATCGATAGAACCACTGCCGGTCTGGACCGGTGAGTAGAAGCGAAATACCGCGGTGACACCGTTTCTGCTGACCGCTGATGAGTGGGTGTGGAAGTCGCCGGGACCACCCCAGCCGTGCTGGTGCAACGTCTGCACCATCTGCCTGATCTC
Source organism: Mycobacterium sp. TH-M15 (assembly GCF_057473705.1). Lineage (NCBI taxonomy): Bacteria > Bacillati > Actinomycetota > Actinomycetes > Mycobacteriales > Mycobacteriaceae > Mycobacterium > Mycobacterium sp. TH-M15. The sequence continues at coordinate 4,646 of NZ_JBYCLB010000450.1, forward strand.
AGCGTCCGACTCCGCCAGCGTCATCGCGTGGTTGTAGTCGAGTCGCACCACCCCCCGGAGTCATCCGCCCGTTGGCCCGTAGACTGGGTTACGTCACCTACGCCCAGCCCTGGGAGCAGCCAGAATCGTGACCGACCAGCACACGGGAGACTCGGCGGAACCCGAGAACCCGCCCCGTGAGGAGTGCGGCGTCTTCGGTGTCTGGGCACCCGGCGAAGAGGTGGCCAAGCTCACCTACTACGGCCTGTACGCGCTGCAGCACCGCGGCCAGGAGGCCGCCGGGATCGCCGTCGCCGACGGGTCGCAGGTGCTGGTGTTCAAGGATCTCGGCCTGGTCAGCCAGGTGTTCGAGGAACAGACGCTGACCGCGATGCCGGGCCACGTCGCAATCGGGCACTGCCGCTACTCCACCACCGGCGACACCACCTGGGAGAATGCCCAGCCGGTGTTCCGCACCACCGCGGCCGGCACCGGGGTGGCGCTGGGGCACAACGGCAACCTGGTGAACACCGCCGAGCTGGCCGGCCGGGCTCGCGAGCTGGGCTTGATCGATCCGCGCCGCCCCGGCGCCGCGACGACGGACTCCGAGATCCTGGGCGCGCTGATGGCGCACGGTGCGGCCGACACCAGCCTGGAGCAGGCGGCGCTCGAGCTGCTGCCGGCGGCACGCGGCGCGTTCTGCCTGGCGTTCATGGACGAGAACACCCTGTATGCGGCCCGCGACCCGTGGGGGGTGCGGCCGTTGTCGCTGGGCCGGCTGGACCGTGGCTGGGTGGTGGCGTCGGAGACCGCGGCGCTGGACATCGTCGGCGCCTCGTTCGTCCGGGACATCGAGCCCGGCGAGCTGCTGGCGATCGACGCCGACGGGGTGCGTTCGTCCCGGTTCGCCAATCCCACCCCGAAGGGCTGCGTCTTCGAATACGTCTACCTGGCCCGCCCGGACAGCACTCTGGTCGGCCGGTCGGTGCACGCCGCCCGGGTGGAGATCGGCCGTCGGCTGGCCCGCGCGCACCCGGTCGACGCCGACCTGGTGATCGGCGTGCCCGAGTCCGGCACCCCGGCAGCGGTCGGCTACGCCCAAGAGTCCGGCATCGACTACGGCCAGGGGCTGACCAAGAACGCCTACGTCGGGCGCACCTTCATCCAGCCGTCGCAGACCATCCGCCAGCTGGGGATCCGGCTCAAGCTCAATCCGCTCAAGGAGGTCATCCGCGGTAAGCGGCTGATCGTGGTAGACGACTCGATCGTGCGCGGCAACACCCAGCGTGCCCTGGTGCGGATGCTGCGCGAGGCCGGGGCGGTCGAGGTGCACGTGCGGATCGCCTCCCCGCCGGTGAAATGGCCGTGTTTCTACGGCATCGACTTCCCGTCACCGGCCGAGTTGATCGCCAACGTCGTCGAGGACGAAGACGAGATGCTGGAGGCGGTCCGGCGCACCATCGGCGCCGACAGCCTGGGCTACGCCTCGCTGCGGGACATGATCGCCGCCACCGAGCAGCCGGCCTCGCGGCTGTGCACCGCGTGCTTCGACGGCAGCTACCCGATCGCCCTGCCCGAGGACAATGCGCTGGGCAAGAACGTGGTCGAGCAGATGCTGACCAACACCGCGCGGCAGGCCCAGAGCGACGCGCAGACCGCCGCCGACACCGCGGCGCGCCGGCCCTAATAGTTAGCTAGCGACCAGGGGGCGCTAGCCGAAAGCAGCGCAATCGGCGACCGCGGTCCGTAAAGCGCCCAGCTGGGGCGCTCCTCATTCCCACCGGAACGGGCGGTCGAGCTCCACGGTTCGCTCCGCTTTCGGGTACCAGCCCTGCGGGGCATATTGGCTGGTGTGCAAATAGCATTGCACTCGTACGTCGCGGCTGCCGGGGGTGAAGGTGAGCAGACGGCTGATCGGCAGCGTAGTCAACGGCACGTGATGGCGGCTCAACGCGGCGACGTTGAGGAACCAGGTGCCCCAGCGGCGCTCGATGTGGGTCTTGCCGCCGAAGGAGTCGTCGGGATTGGTATGGGTGTGACCGGCCAGCCACATCTGCACCCGACCGGGACGAGCGGCCAGGAAGCGCTCGAATGCACCCGAATCCGGTTTGCTGTCAACCCAGTACAGAAATGACGCACCTTGCGGGGTGCCCTGCTCGAAGGGCCGATGATAGTGCTCCACCAAGTCTCCCGCTGCGTCCTTGCGCACACCTTCCCACTCACCGGAAGCCACGGTGGTGTCTTTCAGCACGTAATGGTGGACGGCGATGACGACGGCCTCGGCATTGTCGTCGACCATCGCGGTGAACCAGTTGAATGTCTCACCGCTGACCACACCGCCCGGGTTGCCGCCGAGTGGTCCGCGCCCGATGGACTGGGTGGGTTCGTTGCGGTCGCTCATCATCAAAAACAGCAGATTGCCGACCCGAAACGCATATCGCTCCCAGGTGCCCTCGACCGGATAGCGCCGCAGCGCGGGATCAACCCCGGAGAACTCGGTGTGCTCACCGAGCGGATCGACCCATTTCTGCCACCACCAGCCGTCGGGTTCCGCGAGGCCGCTGCGGTCGTGGTTTCCGGACACGCTGTAGACGTCTTCGCGGCGGTGCGGGGCATGCAGGGCGGAGAACTGTCTGCGCACCTCGCGGCCCTCGGGGTCGGCGGGCAGGCTGTGTTGAGCGCCCGACATGTCACCGACGTCGACGGCGACGTCCCACCAGAACGGTGGTCCCCCCTCGGAGCCGCCGAATTCGGATTGCGTGATCGCCTCGGCGAGGCTGCTTCTGCCGAAACGCTTATCCGTTCCGACATGGGCGTCCCCGAACGCCCAGAGCCGAAATGGCTGGGCCGGCGAATCAGCGGCCATCGGATCGCTGCCCTCCGCTGCGGCAGGCCACGGTGAGTGCGATCAACAGCAGCAGCGGGATCGCCGCGGGGATCAGCACGTCGCCGAGTGTGAGCTGCCCCTGGCTTTGCCCGCCCGTCAGGGCTGCGCCGATAGCGGTCATGGCGACGAAGCCAGCCAGCACCACACCTAACAGCGCTGCGGCGCGAACGGTCATCGACGATTTTCGGTGACCGGTCGGCATGCTGGGTTGCGCGCCCGGGCCGTGCGGGGTGGTCAGCCAGCTGGCGTCTCGATACACCAGCCGGGCGGTCACCAGCATCGCGGTCACCGTCGCCGCGGTGAACAGCCACCCGCTTAGCGCCAGCTGGATACCGCCGCTGAGAATGTGACCGCTGGTGCACCCGCCGGCCATCCGGGCGCCGAACAGCACCAGAAACGACCCGCCGAAGCACCCGATCGCGCGTTTCGCCGCGCTCGGGCCGAACCGGTTGCGCCACGTCGGCGGGACGACCGGGCCAAAGGCGGTGAAGCGCCGGCTGATGAACAGCGCACAGATAAGCCCCCCGAAGAAGACCCCGACGTCGGTGAACGGCTCCCACCCGATGCTGGTGAACACCTTTGCGCTGTAGGCGAAGTCAGGCATCACCAGGTGCCCGACAAGCCAGGAGTACGTCGTGGACTGACCGAAGATCTGATGCAGGAAGATCGCGAGGACCGCGACGACGGCGATTGCGACCCCGACGGCGCTGATGGTTCGCGCGTAAAAGTTCGCGGTGGGCACCTCGCGCGTCGTCAGGCGCTGATACCAGGTGGGGACGGGTGAACCCGTCGGATCCACCGCCCCTTCGGCGAGGTAGTTTGCGGTGTCGCGCATGAACGCCCGGTCGTGCTCGTCTAGCGGGCAGTTCCGCAGATGCCGAAAACAACTGTGCTTGCCGCCCTGGTACCGGGGCAGGAAGTACAGCAGTGTCAGGGCCACCGCCGCATAGCCGACGGCGACGACGAACGTCGGTATCGGGTGAACGTGCGCGATGTCGCCGGTGACCACCAGATCCCCGAAGTTCGCCGCGCTGACGAGCCAGCGTCCGGCGGGCATCTGGTAGACGACGGTCCATGCGGCGGCGCCGAGCAGGCCGCCCGGAATCGCATAGAGCACGTCGCGGCGGCCTTCGCCGAGGGCGATCCATTCGCTGCCGGGAAAGTAGCCGCTGATGGCCACACCCACGCCGAATAGCAGTCCCCCCAATGTCACCCCGTAGACGTAGAGCGGCTTGGGCGAGAAATGCATGGCGAACCCCAGTGCGTAGAGCCCGTAGAGCATGACCGCGCCGATCGCCGTGACGGACGCGAAACACCCGATGAGCAGCCGGTCGACGAGCCGCGCGGCTCGTATGACGGTCTCGGGGTTGCCGATTCCCCACAACGCGGCGGGAATACCGAACGCGGCGCCGATCAAAAAGCCCACCCAAAGCGGGGCGTTGACTTCCACCATGGTGCTCCAGTGCGGGCGTAGGCGGCGGTTGGCTCCAGCGTAGCGAACCGGTCGCTGCCGGCGCCCGAATCCCCCGGCGCGAATGGCTAGAATGCGGCGATGACCGATCACCGCGGTGACCGGGGCCGGTGGTGAGTGCCGCGGTCGCGACGACGCTGAGCGCCGGCCGCGTCGCCGCGTCGGCGCCGTTGGGTTTTTTGATCGGCCTGTCGCTGGGCGCCCTGGGGGGCGGTGGTTCGATCCTGGCGGTGCCGGCGCTGGTCTACGGGGCAGGCCAGGCGGCACATGCGGCGACGACGACCTCGCTGGTTGTGGTCGGCACATCGGCACTGGCCGGGATTTTCGGGCACCTGTTCGCCGGACGGGTGCGACTCATCTCGGGCCTGACGTTCGGGCTGGTCGGCATCGGCGGATCGTTTCTCGGTTCGGCGCTGAGCCGAGCGATCCCCAATGACGTGCTGCTGATCGCCTTCTCGGGTTTGATTCTGCTGGCCGCGTGGCGCATGCATGCCCGAAGCAACGAGGCGCCGTGCCACGCCAAGCAGCACATGTCCGCAAAAACCATCGCGCGGAGGCCGGGAGAAACTGCGCCGGATCCGGGCGGCACGACGAAAGCGCTCGATCGCACCGCGATGGCCACCGCCGTGCGGGTGGTGATCGCCGGAACCGTGGTGGGGTTCCTCACCGGGTTCTTCGGTGTGGGTGGTGGCTTCGTCGTCGTGCCCGCCCTGGTCCTTGCCCTGGGCTACGAGATGCCGGTCGCCGTCGGCACCTCGCTGCTGGTGATCGCCATCAGCTCGGCCGAAGGGTTGCTGTTCCGCCTCTCCGGCGGCGACGTCGACTGGGCGGTGGCGATACCGTTCACCGCGGCCGCGATCGCCGGTGTACTCCTCGGCGACCGGATCGCCACCAAGGTACCCGCGGCGCGGCTCACCACCTGGTTCGTCTGGCTCATGGTGGCGGTCGCCGCGTTCACCGCAACCGAGTCCCTGGTATCGCTGACGCGATCGCCCCCTGGCCCAGCTAGCTAGCCTGTCGCTGTCGATAACCGTCACCGCCGGCGAAGGGCGACCGGTAGATTTGACCGCGATGACGCAGCACGCAGCAGAACCGAGTTCCCCGGGTATCACCTACGCGTCGGCGGGCGTGGACATCGAGGCCGGTGACCGTGCCGTCGACCTATTCAAGCCGCTGGCCGGCAAAGCCAGCAGACCCGAGGTGCGCGGCGGGCTCGGCGGGTTCGCCGGACTTTTCGCGCTGCGCAACGGCTACCGGGAGCCGCTGCTGGCCTGCTCCACCGACGGGGTGGGCACCAAGCTGGCGATCGCCCAGGCGATGGAGAAGCACGACACCATCGGCTTGGACCTGGTGGCGATGGTCGTCGACGACCTGGTGGTGTGCGGCGCCGAGCCGCTGTTCCTGCAGGACTACATCGCCGTCGGCCGGGTGGTTCCGGAACGGGTCAGCGCGATCGTGGCCGGTATCGCCGACGGCTGCGTGCGGGCGGGTTGCGCGCTGCTCGGCGGTGAGACGGCCGAACATCCGGGCCTGATGGAGGCCGACCACTACGACGTCTCGGCGACCGGCGTCGGCGTGGTGGAGGCCGACGACGTGCTCGGTCCGGAGCGGGTCAAGCCGGGAGACGTGCTGATCGCGATGGGCTCCTCGGGGCTGCACTCCAACGGCTACTCGCTGGCCCGCGCGGTGCTGCTGGACATCGACCGGATGAACCTGGGCGGTCATGTCGAAGAGTTCGGTCGCACCCTCGGCGAGGAGCTGCTCGAGCCCACCCGGATCTACGCCAAGGACTGCCTGGCGCTGGCGGCCGAGACCCAGGTGCGGACGTTCTGCCACGTGACCGGCGGCGGGCTGGCCGGCAACCTGCAGCGGGTCATCCCGCACGGGCTGGTCGCCGAGGTGGACCGCGGCACCTGGACGCCGGCACCGGTGTTCGCCATGATCGCCCAGCGGGGCCGGGTGAGCCGATCCGAGATGGAGAAGACGTTCAACCTCGGCGTCGGCATGGTCGCGGTCGTCGCACCCGAGGACACCGACCGGGCGCTGGCCATCCTGACCGCGCGTCACCTGGATTGCTGGACGCTGGGGACGGTCGCCAAGTGCGGGAAGAGTCGGATGCGGGTCAAGCTGGTCGGGCAGCACCCCAGGTTCTAGCGGTCCCGGGCCGGCTCAGCGCCGCCAGTCGTCCTCGCCGGAGACGCGGTCGTCGCCGTCCAGCGAGTCGGATTCACCGGAGCCGGACAGCTCACGCTGGAGTCGCTCGAAGTCCGTCTGCGGGGAGCTGTACTTGAGTTCTCGAGCAACCTTGGTCTGTTTCGCCTTAGCCCGGCCGCGGCCCATTGGGGGAACCCCCTCGCGCAATAACGGAGCGGCCCGCGAGCAGGCGGCTCCGATCTGTGAGTGTCGTTATTGTCCTGGCGACAGTTTACCGTGCCGCTCGGGCGCCCGCTGAGCTGACCTGCTCAACCGCTGGTGCCGCGCAGCCGGTCGATCGCCACCCGGCCGGCGCCGCGCGTGTCCGGCGGCGGCAGCGAATCGGCGTCGACGACCGCGGCGACCTCGCCCTGGTCCCCGGTGACCAGGGAGGTGTCCGCGGGCAGTCCCCGTTTGACCAGCGCCAGCCCGATCGGTCCCAGCTCGACGTGGTCGACGACGGTGCCGAGGCGCCCGACCGGCCGGGTGCCGGCCAGCACCGGATCTCCGGTCGACGGGCGGTCCACCGACCCGTCCAGGTGCAGCAGCACCAGCATCCGGGGCGGCTTGCCCAGGTTGTGCACCCGGGCGACGGTCTCCTGGCCGCGATAGCAACCCTTGTCCAGGTGCACCGCGCCGACTCCCGGGCCGCCGATCCAGCCGACTTCCTGCGGGATGGTGCGGTCGTCGACGTCGGCGCCGAGGCGTGGCCGGCGGGCCGCGACCCGATGGGCCTCATGGGCCCAGATCCCGGCCGGTCGCACCCCGGCCTGGGTCAGCCGGCGCTGCCGGTCGGCCGACTCCGCTCGCGGCACCAGCACGTCCAGTTCGATCTGCGCCATGGCGGCCCCCGGCTCGCGACGCACGAAGCCACCGGCCGAGTCCGGGATCGGCACCGCGGTCGCCGCGGTCGGCAGCGCGTCGATCCCGCCCAGCGCCTTGAGCACCGCCGCCTCGGCCAGGCGCGGGCCGCGCAGCGACAGCACCGCCATGTCGGCGGCGGCCATGGTCACGTCGGCCCAGAACACCATCGTGCGCAGATAGTCCAGCAGCGCCTCGCCGCGCCACGGTTCGGTGTCGATGTAGGTGAGCTCGCCCAGGTCGGTCTGCAGCCAATGGTCGGTGACGTGACCCTTGCCGTCCAGGATGAGGTTCTGGGTGCAGGCGCCGTCGGGCAGCTCGCTGACGTGTTGCGTGCAGACGGTGTGCAGCCAGCTCTGCCGGGCCGGACCGCCGAGGGTGATCACCGCCCGGTGTGAGCGGTCCACCAGCACCGCATCGGTTTCCGCGGCGCGTTGTTCGCCGAACGGGTCGCCGTAGTGCCAGATTGCGCCGGCGTCCAGCCCGTTTTCCGGCGCGGGAACTGCGGACACAGGTCAACTCTACGGAGCCATTACGCTCGGGGTCCATGACCGCGTCAACCGAGGTGACCATCGTCACGCTGGACGGCGGGCTGGTTGCGCCGGGAAGCCCGCTGCTTTACGCCGACGACCTGGCCGCGCTCCGCGGTGACGGTGTCTTCGAGACGGTGTTGGTCCGCGGCGGGGTGGCCTGCAAGCTCGAGGCGCACCTGCACCGGCTGACGAACTCCGCGGCGCTGATGAGTCTGCCCGAACCGGCGCCGACGGTGTGGCGCAGCGCCGTCGACGTGGCGGTGCGGCACTGGACGGCCGGCAACGCCGACGAGGGTGCGCTGCGGCTGGTCTACAGCCGCGGGCGGGAAAGCGGGTCGCCGCCCACCGGATACGTGATGATCAGCCCGCTCAACGACCGGGTCGCCGTCGCCCGCCGCGACGGGGTGGCGGCGCTGATGCTGGACCGGGGACTGCCGGCCACCGGCGGCGAGACCATGCCGTGGCTGCTGCTCGGAGCCAAGACGCTGTCCTATGCGGTGAACATGGCCGCGCTGCGGCACGCCGCCCGGCTCGGCGCCGACGAGGTCATCTTCGTCAGCTCGGACGGCTATATCCTGGAGGGTCCCCGCTCGACGGTGGTGGTCGCCGACGCCGCCGACCGCAGACGGCTGCGCACGCCGCCGCCGTCGCACGGCATCCTGCACGGCACCACCCAGCAGGCGCTCTTCGCAGAAGCACAGCGGCGCGGCTACCGCTGCGCGTACCAGCCACTGCGCCCCGCCGATCTGGTGGCCGCCCAAGACATCTGGCTGGTATCCAGCATCACCCTCGCCGCCCGGGTGCACACCCTGGACGGCCAGCCGCGGCCACCCGGCGCGCTGGCCGCCGAGTTCGCCGGGCTGGTCGACGCGGCCGTCCGCGCCGGGTAGCGTCCGCCGTACACAAGAGAGGAGGTGGTCCGCGAAATTGAGTACGTCATGGACAGGTGAGCCCCCAGTTCCGTTCCCGGGACGCCTCGCAGGCGTGAAAATGGTGTCGGGTCGCCTGCCGACGCCGACGTTTCCTTGGGACCTGTGAGCCCG
>NZ_JBYCLB010000451.1:0-1611 GCF_057473705.1 Mycobacterium sp. TH-M15
GGCCGACACCACCGGTCCGGTGGCCTCCGGCGATGCGGCCGTGAGGGGCACATCGGGCACGAAGCTGTGGACGCACCGGCCACCCTGGCGTTTGGCGGCGTACATGGCCAGGTCCGCGTGGCGCAGCAGTTCGTCGACGGTGCAACCCGACGAGGCGGGAGCCACCGTGAAGCCGATGCTCGGCCGAACGTCCAAGGGCACCCCGTCGATGAGAATCCGCGGGGTGAAGGCGTCCAGGACGCGATGCGCCGTGGCCTGCGACTCCTCGACGGAGGCTTCGATGAGCACCGCGAATTCGTCGCCGCCGAGTCGCGCGACGGTGGCCGACTCGTCCACCGCGGCCGTGAGCCGCTCGGCGACCCGCACGAGCAGTTCGTCGCCGGCCGGGTGCCCCAACGCGTCGTTGACCAGCTTGTAGTTGTCGAGGTCGAGGCAGAGGACTGCGATCGGCGCGTCGCCCACCGGAGGGCGGGCGATGGCCTCGTTCAACCGCTGGACGAACCGGGCGCGGTTAGCCAGGCCGGTCAGGCTGTCCCGGAAGGCTTCCCGGGCGACCTCGGTCAGCAGGCGCTGGTTCTCGACGAGCACGACGAACTGGCGCGCCAGCACGGCGGCAACCAGGATTCCCAGCGCGGCGAGCATCGGTCCGTGCTGCATGTGCCCCAGCGCGTGACCCAGCCCCACCGCGACGGCCAGCAGCAACGGCAGGTACGGCAACCACAGCCGGGTGCGGTACGGGGCGTCGTCGGGCGCCGCCGGTGTCGGGGACTCGTGCGCACCGGCCAGCCCCGCCCACGTCAACAAACCCAACCCGGCCACCCGGGTCAAATCGCCCACGTCGCCGGTGTGATAGGAGCCGATCCCGGTGTGGAACACCACGGCGATGTCGGCGAGTCCGATCGTCCCGATGCCGGCGGGGACCAGGCTGCGGCTGGGCCCGTCGCTGGGGCGGACGCGCGAGAGCACCATGATCGCCGTCGTCACGAGGATGATGTCGATGAACACCTCCGTGAGCGTGGAGAGCCGCGAGCCGCTGGCCTCGCGGAGCTGCTTGTCGACGACGAACACCCAGGAGATGACGAACAGCGACGTCGCCAGGATGAGGCCGTCCAGCACCATCCGTGGGGGAGTGTAGCGGGACACGTGGGAGAACGCCACCACCGCCGCCATGGCCCCGATCGGATACAGCAGGAGCACCACTTCGGCCGCCGCGGGGTGGGTCGCGTGGTCGAGGTCGGGTCGCACGTCGTAGACCGCCCAGACGACTTCCCCCGCCGCCCAGCCCACCAGGGCCGTCGCCAGGGCCAGCCAGCCGAATCGGGAGCGGCCAACCGCGTGGCGGGCCGCGTTGGCGGCGCACCCCGCCGCGCACAGCAGGCACGCCACCGTGACGATCTCGTCGACCGGCCGGGCCCCGTACGGGCCGCGCCAGCCCCAGCGCCACGAGGCCGCGACCAGCGTCTCCGCGACGCCGTAGGCGGCGACGAGGAGCCAACCGACCCGCGCGGACACCCCCAGGTGCTGCCACGGCCTGCCGGTCGAGGGCTTCATCGCTGCGTCACCCCACTTCGCAACTTCAAAGTGCGCGGCGAGCCCTGGCGACGCGTCGCC
>NZ_JBYCLB010000452.1:0-2042 GCF_057473705.1 Mycobacterium sp. TH-M15
AGTTGATCGGCGAGCACCCGCGGCTGGACGGCGTGGCGATCCAGACGGTCGGCGTCAAAGGCTGGGACGGTTTCGCCCTGGCCGTGGTCGTATAGGGAGCAAGGGCCGGCCCCTCCTCGCTGGCCGCGGTCGGCTGCTGTCCGTCCGACGGATTTTCGTGGCCGGCAGACGCCGGCCGAGCGTAGCCTTTCATCAGATGGATGGGTGCAGTCGGCAGCAAAATGCCTGCTGCATAACAGAAAGGTTGCGAAATGAGTACAGTCCATTCATCAATCGAGCACCATCCGGATTTGTTAGCTCTCCGGGCGAACTACGACAGAGCGGCCGAGTCGCTTGCGGCGCAGTTCACCTTCGGTCTGGCGCTGCTGACCGGCGTCTACGTGGCCATCTCGCCGTGGGTCGTTGGATTCGACAACACCAGGCAGTTGGCACGCAACGATCTGATCGTCGGGGTCGCGGTCGCGGCACTGGCGTTCTGCTTCGCGTCGGCGCTGGATCGAACGCACGGCATGACCTGGACACTGCCCGTCTTCGGTGTCTGGCTCGTCACGTCGCCGTGGATCCTGCACGGGATGTCAGCGACACCCGGCATGATCTGGTCGAATGTGGTGGCGGGCGTTCTGCTGACCGCCCTGGGCCTGACTGCCGTGTACTTCGGGATGCGTGCCCGCGGCGACGCGACCACCCACGGGTAGTGCGACCGCCGCTTCACCGTCCGGCCGGAGTCCAATCCGGCCGGCGTGGAGCGGGTCGCGCGAATTTTGCTGCTCGGCTCCGTGACGGATACCGCTAGCTAGCTCAGCCGCAGACGGCACCGGTGGCCGCCGACCCGACCAGCTTGCGGTACTTGGCCAGCACCCCGGTGGTGTAACGCGGCGGTGGCGGGGTGAAACCCGCGGCGCGGTCGGCGAACTCGGTGTCGTCGACCAACACGTCCAGGGTGGCGTTGGCCACGTCGAGCCGGATCCGGTCGCCGTCGCGCAGGAACGCAATAGGCCCGGCGTCGACCGCCTCCGGGGCCACGTGCCCGACACACAGTCCGGTGGTGCCGCCGGAGAACCGGCCGTCGGTGAGCAGCAGCACGTCCTTGCCGAGTCCGGCGCCTTTGATGGCGCCGGTGATCGCCAGCATCTCCCGCATCCCGGGTCCGCCCTTGGGGCCCTCGTAGCGGATCACCACGGCGTCGCCGGCGGCGATGGTGCCGTCCTCCAGCGCGTCCAGCGCGGCCCGCTCGCCGTCGAAGACCCGTGCGGTGGCCTCGAACACGTCGGTGTCGAAGCCGGCCGACTTCACCACCGCGCCCTCCGGCGCCAGCGAGCCGCGCAGGATGGTGATGCCGCCGGTCGGGTGGATCGGGTTGGTCAGCGCGTGCAGCACCTTGCCGTCGACGACCGGCGGATCCAGCTCGGCGATGTTCTCGGCCACCGTCTTTCCGGTGACGGTCAGGCAGTCGCCGTGCAGCAGACCGGCATCCAACAGGGTTTTCACCATCACCGGCACGCCACCGACCTTGTCGATGTCGGCCATGACGTGCGCGCCGAACGGCTTGACGTCGGCCAGGTGCGGCACCTTCGCGCCGACCCGGGAGAAGTCCTTCAGCGACAGGTCCACGTCGGCCTCGTGGGCGATCGCCAGCAGGTGCAGCACCGCGTTGCTGGACCCGCCGAACGCCATCACCACCGCGATCGCGTTCTCGAACGCCTCCTTGGTGAGGATGTCGCGGGCGGTGATGCCGCGGCGCAGCAGCTCCACCACGGCCTGGCCGCTGCGCCGGGCGAACCGGTCCCGGCGCCGGTCGGCCGACGGCGGCGTGGCGCTGCCGGGCAGCGACATGCCCAGCGCCTCGGCCGCGCTGGCCATGGTGTTGGCGGTGTACATCCCGCCGCAGGCGCCCTCGCCGGGGCAGATCGATCGTTCGATGATGTCGACGTCCGCGCGCGACATCAGCCCGCGCGAGCACGCGCCGACCGCCTCGAAGGCGTCGATGATGGTCACCTCGCGTTCGGTGCCGTCGGAGAGCAGCGCGTAGCCGGGCAGGGTGG
>NZ_JBYCLB010000453.1:0-6483 GCF_057473705.1 Mycobacterium sp. TH-M15
TCAGCCCTGGTCGTCCTCCCCGATTTCCAGGGTCTCCAGGATGATCTCGGCCACCTGTTTCATCGTCGTCCGCCGGTCCATCGCCGCTCGCTGGATCCACTTGAACGCCTCCGGCTCGGTCAGGCCCTGCCTCTGCTGCAACATGCCTTTCGCCCGATCCACCAGCTTGCGGGTCTCCAGCCGCTCGGAGAGGCCGGCGACCTCCGCTTCCAGCGCGGTGATCTCGCCGGACCGGCTCACCGCCAGTTCGATGGCCGGAACCAGGTCCACCGCCGAGAACGGCTTGGTCAGGTAGGCCATCGCGCCGGCGTCCCGCGCCCGCTCGACCAGGTCGCGCTGCCCGAACGCGGTGAGCACCACCACCGGCGCGATGCGCTTTCCGGCGATCTCCGATGCCGCGTCGATCCCATCCCGACCGGGCATCTTCACGTCCATGATCACCAGGTCCGGCTGCAGCTGCTCGGCCAGCTCGACCGCCTCCTGGCCGTCGCCTGCCGTCCCCACCACCTGGTAGCCCTCGTCCCGCAGCATCTCCGCCAGGTCCAGCCGGATCAGCGCCTCGTCTTCGGCGATCAGCACCCGATACGCCGGGCGGGCATCGGGGGCGGTCGCCGAGTCGGTGGTCATTACGCCATTGTGGCCCGTGGGATCGCCGCAGGCGACCACATGACCGAACACAGTTCAGTGATCTTCGGCGCATCGGCCGCCGACATCGCCATCGTCTAAGGTGGGAACCCGCGTACCCGGCATACGCACGACAGGCCCTCGTATCCCAACTGGCAGAGGAAACGGACTCAAAACCCGTCCAGTGTGGGTTCGAATCCCACCGAGGGCACCCAAAACGAAGCTCGGGGCGGCCGGCACGCCGGGTTAGGCTGGCAACGTGACGGTCAGGCGCATCCGCGCTGCGTCGGTCGAGGCCAAGAGCGCCTACCGGCGGTCGCACTGCGTTCCGGCCCGCACCCGGCACTACGGCGACCGGGTGTCCCGGCGGCTGGGCATCCTGAAGGTCGCGGCCGGCATCGCCACCGCCATCAGCGGCGGCTTCGGCATCCTGCATCTCTGCACCAATCCCGCCACCTGGTGGGTCGGCGTCGTCAACCTGGCCGCCGCCGCGGTCTTCGCCGTGATCCCGCTGCTGGACCGCTACGGCGAGTTGGCCGCGCCGCTGACCTTCGTCTGCGTCGCCTACCTGACGACGGTCACCGTCTGCTGGGAGCTCGGCACCGATTCCGGCCTGCAGTTCTACCTGCTGGCCGCGGCGTCGATCGCGCTGCTGATCATCGGCGTCGAGCACATCGCCCTCGCGGTGACGGTGGCCGCCGCCGGAGCCGGCCTGGCGATCGCCCTGGAGTTCCTGGTCCCCGCCGACACCGGGGTTCAGTCGCCGTGGCTGCTGACGACGGGTTTTGTGCTGGTGACGTCCACCGCATGCCTGATCGTGGTGGCGACGGTCTGGTACGCGATGCGGGAGGTCGCTCGCGCCGAGGTCGCGATGGAGGCCGAGTACGAGCGGTCCGAGGCATTGCTGACCAACATCCTGCCCGCCACCGTCGCCGGGCGGCTCAAGGACCCAGTCGGTGGACGTCATCGCCGACCGCTACGCCGACGCGTCGATCCTCTTCGCCGATATCGCCGATTTCACCCGCCGGGCCAGCCAGACCGATCCGGACCAACTGGTCGTCTTCCTCAACCGGCTCTACACCGACCTGGACCGGCTGGTCGACCGGCACGGCCTGGAGAAGGTCAAGACCAGCGGCGACTCCTACATGGTGGTCAGCGGCGTGCCGGACCCGGTACCGGATCACCTGGCGGCGCTGGCCCGGCTCGCCCTGGACATCGCCGACACGGTGGCGGGCCTGCGCGACCCGCTGGGCCGACCGGTCTCGCTGCGCATCGGGCTGGCCGCCGGCCCGGTGGTGGCCGGCGTGGTCGGGGCAAGCCGGTTCTTCTACGACGTCTGGGGGGACGCGGTCAACCTGGCGTCCCGGATGGAGTCGACCGACGCCGAAGGCCGCATCCAGGTGCCCCAGGACGTCTACCAGCGGCTCAGTGACCGGTTCATCTTCGAGGAGCGCGGCGATGTCGACGTCAAGGGCAAGGGCGTCATGCGGACCTGGTTCCTGGTCGGCGAGCGGGCCCGCCGCGGTGATCGCCCGCTGCCGCAGCCGGCGCTGACCATCTCCACGCACTGATTGCCGGGGGCGAATTGCGGTGCCGGTAAGGTGCCGACTGGTGCCCGACCGAGGAGGAATTACGTGGCGAAGCTCGCTGCCGTGCTCGGGTCGCTGATCGGACTGGCCTTCACCGCTAACGGATACCGGCCGTTGGCCAGGAACGGCTACCGATCGCTGGCCGCCTTCGGCTTCGGCCTGTTCGCATCCGAACTGCCGCGGTATGCCATCGCCGGCCAGGCTGTCGCGCTGGCGGCGTCGTCCCGCCGGCTGTCTCCGCCGGTGCGCCGGTTCGGTTGGGCGGTGTCGGCGATCTCCTGGCTCGGGCTGGCCAGACTCAACCGGCTCGGCCGCGGCTCCGGCGTGCCGCTGGCCGCCGCGCTGGACGCGGGGTTGGGTGCAGACCGGCGCGTCGACCCGGCCGGCATCTGGACTCGACCCGCTGGCGCGGTCAGCACGAAGACGCCCGGCGCGCTGCGGATGTTGACGATCTACCGCGACTACACCCACCACCGCAACATCAGCTACGGCGGGTACGGCCGGATGAACCTGCTCGACGTCTGGCGCCGCCCCGACCTCGACCGCAACGGGCGCGCTCCGGTGCTGCTGCAAGTTCCCGGCGGTGCTTGGATGCTGGGAAGCAAACGCGGACAAGCGCATCCGTTGATGAGCCACCTCTGCGAGCAGGGCTGGATCTGCGTCTCCATCAACTACCGGCTCAGTCCGCGGTCGACCTGGCCCGACCACATCGTCGACGTCAAACGGGCGATCGCCTGGACCAAGGAGCACATCGCCGAATACGGCGGGGACCCGGACTGGATCGCGATCACCGGCGGCTCGGCCGGTGGTCATCTGAGCTCCCTGGCGGCACTGACTCCCAACGAGCCGCAGTTCCAGCCCGGCTTCGAAGCCGCGGACACCAGCGTTCGGGCGGCGGTGCCGTTCTACGGCGTCTACGACTTCACCCGCCGGGACGCCTCGATGCACCCGATGATGGTGCCGATGCTGCAGGCGTACGTCTTCAAACAGAGCCGCCGCCGCTCCCCGGACATCTACCGGGCGGCCTCGCCGATCAACTACGTCTCCCCCGACGCGCCGCCGTTCTTCGTTCTGCACGGCAGCAACGACTCGCTGATACCGGTGCAGCAGGCCCGCGACTTCACCGCCCGACTGCGCGAGGTCAGCCGCGAGCCGGTGGTGTACGCCGAACTACCCTGCGCCCAGCACGCGTTCGACATCTTCGCCTCACCGCGATCCGCACACGCGGCGATTGCGGTGGAGCAGTTCCTCGCCGAGATCTATGCCCCGCAGCGCGCCGCGCGTCGGTCCGCCTGAACCGCACAAACAGCCGAAGAGCCATTTCCGCCACCCGTTGTGTGGCACACTTCCGGAATGAAATCCGATACCGCACCGACACTGCTCCCCCATTTGTGGAAATCCACCCTGGTATCCGGCGTTCTGGCGCTGATCCTGGGCGTCCTGGTGCTGGCCCGGCCGGGCGAATCCATCATCGTCGCCGCAATTCTGTTCGGCATCTACCTGCTGGTAACCGGTGTTGCGCAAGTGATCCTCGCATTCAGCCTGCCCGTCGTGTCCGCCGGCG
Source organism: Mycobacterium sp. TH-M15 (assembly GCF_057473705.1). Classification (NCBI taxonomy): domain Bacteria; kingdom Bacillati; phylum Actinomycetota; class Actinomycetes; order Mycobacteriales; family Mycobacteriaceae; genus Mycobacterium; species Mycobacterium sp. TH-M15. Next base: position 3,778 of record NZ_JBYCLB010000453.1, read on the forward strand.
AGCGGGTGCTGCTCTTCATCAGCGGCGCTGCCGCGCTGATCCTGGCGATCTTCTGCTTCCGCCATTTCAACGCCGACGACGAGGGCTACGCGGTGCTGCTGCTTAGCATCTTTGTCGGTATCGGGTTCATCTTTCGCGGTGTGGCCACCGTCGCCGCCGGGATCAGTGATCCGCAACTGCCGGGCCGCAGCTGGCAGATCTTCCTGGGGGTGCTCACTCTGCTGGCCGGCGTGGTGATGTTGGCGTACCCGTTCACCTCACTGGTGGCGCTGGCGTTCGCGGTCGGCGTCTGGCTGATCGTGATCGGGGTCTTCGAGATCGTCACCGCGTTCGGCATCCGGCGCACGTCGAAGACATTGTCCAGTCTGGTGTCCGGGCCGGCCTGACCCGTCATCTCCCCCATCCGACGAAGCGGGAAGCAGCCATGACCGAACCCACCGACCAACCCGGAGACGTCCCCGAAGTGCCGCCGCCACCGCCCGGTGGCTATCCGCCGCCGCCGGCTGGGGGTTATCCGCCGCCGCCCCCGCCCGGTGGCTATCCGCCGCCCGTAGCCGGCGGTTATCTGCCGCCCTACCCCGGGTATGCCGCGACGCCGAGAAACGGTCTCGGTATCGCCGCGCTGGTGCTGGGCGTGATCGCCGTCCCGGCCTGCATGACGCTTTTCGGGGGTGTGCTTCTGGGCATCGTCGCCGCGATACTCGGCTTCCTCGGCTGGAGCCGCGCCAAGAGCGGCGAGGCGGACAACGGAGGCGTGGCGATCGCGGGTGCGCTGCTCGGCGTCGTCGCGGTCGTGATCTCGATCGGCTTGGCCGTGTTCGGCATCAGCTTTTTCAAATCCATCGGTGGCGGAGACTATGTGCACTGCATGCAGCAGGCCGGCGACGACACGGCGGCCCAAAACGCCTGCGCGGAGAAGTTCCAGCAGCGGATCGAGGACAAATACAGCATCACCCTGACGCCGATGCCGACCCCCTGATCGGCTCAGCGTCATCGGGGGAAGTGCTTCACCAAACCCTCCTGCACCACGGTGGCGACCAACTCCCCGGACCGGTCGAAGAAGTGTCCGGTGCCCAGACCCCGGGAATCCGTGGCCACCGGAGACGACGTCGAATACAGCATCCAGTCGTCGAACCGCACCCGGCGGTGAAACCACATCGAGTGGTTGGCGCTGGCCGCGAAGATCCGGTCGAACCCCCAGGACAGTCCGTGGGTGGTGATGATCGAATCCAGCACGGTGGTGTCCGATGAATACACCATCGCCGCGGTGTGCAGCACCGGGTCGTCGGGCAGCTCCCCGTCGGCCTTCATCCAGACCCGGTTGTACTCGAGCCGGCTCCCCTTGTCCCGCATCACCCAGGACGGATCGTTGGTGTAGCGCCATTGGATCGGCTGCAACGCGTTGACGAAGAGCGGCACCACATCCTCGTAGCCGCGGAGCAGCTGCTTGAGCGGCGGAACGCTCTCTGGCTCGGCGACCTGCGGCGGCTGAATGCCGTGCTCAAGGCCGCTGCCGCCGGAGAGATACGAGACCATCGCCGAGGCCAGCAGCACCCCGCCCTGCAAGGCGTCCACCCGGCGGTTGGCGAAGCGCCGCTCGTCTCGCAGCCGCACCACCCGGAATTCGATGTCTGCTCCGGTGTCGCCGCCGTTGACGAAGTGCACCGAGAGCGCGTTGGGCGGCAGCGGACGGGCCAGGGTGCGGCTGCTGGCGACGAACGCCTGCGCCATCAGCTGGCCGCCGAAGGTCCGGGGCGGGTTCTTGCTCGGATGGCCGCCGGTGAACACGTCGTCGTCGACCGGGTCGAGGTCGAGCAGGGCGAGCAGTTCGGTGAAGTCCGCGTTCGGGTCGTCCGGGTGGTCGGTGCCGGCCACTAAAGGTCGTCCTCGCCGATTCGGTGCACATGGATCATGTTGGTGGAGCCGATGGTTCCCGGCGGTGCGCCGGCGACGATCACCACCAGGTCGCCGCGCTGGTAGCGGCCCAGCTCGAGCAGCAGTTTGTCCACCTCGCGGATCATCTGGTCGGTGGTGCGCATCTGCGGGACGATGAACGTCTCGGTCCCCCAGGTCATCGCGAGCTGGTTGCGCACCTCGGGCAACGGGGTGAACGCCAACAGCGGCAGCGGCGTGTGCAGTCTGGCCAGCCGGCGCACCGTGTCGCCGGATTGGGTGAATGCGACCAGCGCCTTGGCGTCGAGCCGTTCACCGATGTCGCGGGCGGCATACGAGATCACGCCCCGCTTGGTGCGGGGCAGATGCGCCAGCGGCGGGGCCGCGGTGGAGTTGTCTTCGACCGCACAGACGATCCGGCTCATCGTCCGCACGGCCTCCAGCGCGTGTTTGCCGACAGCGGTCTCCCCGGACAGCATCACCGCGTCGGTCCCGTCCAGGACGGCGTTGGCGACGTCGGACGCCTCGGCGCGGGTCGGCCGGAAGTTCTCGATCATCGACTCCAGCATCTGGGTGGCGACGATCACCGGCCGGGCGTTCTCCCGAGCCACCTGGATGGCCCGCTTCTGCACCAGCGGCACCTCTTCCAACGCCAGCTCGACACCGAGATCGCCACGGGCGACCATCACCCCGTCGAATGCCAGCACCACCGCCTCCAGGTCGTCGATGGCCTCCGGCTTCTCCAGTTTGGCGATCACCGGCACCCGACGCCCGCAGCGGTCCATCACCTGGTGGACCAGTTCCGCGTCGGAC
>NZ_JBYCLB010000454.1:0-2268 GCF_057473705.1 Mycobacterium sp. TH-M15
GCACCCGCGGCCCGGGCTGCCAGGCAGACCAGGGCGGTGGCCAGCAGCGCGGCGCCGACGGTGTCGGTGAGGTAGTGATAGCCGCAGCCGATCAGCCCGAGCATGCCCAACACGCTGACCAGCGCGGCGCCGGTGGCCGCCCAGTGACGTCGTTCGGCGGCCACCACCACCGCCATCCCCAGCGTCGCCACCAGCAGGGCGGTGTGCCCGCTCGGGTATTCGAGATAACGGCCGTTGCGCCGGTCGAACAGGTGCTTGAGCCCTTCGTTGACGACGGTCGCGGCGATCGGGCAGGCCAGCACCGCCGCCGCCAGCCGCCACTGCCGCCGGCGCAGGGCAACCGCCAGGCAGCCGGTCAGCACGGTCAGCACCAGCCACCAGTTGGTGAAGATCAGCAGCCAGCGCGGCTCGGGACCGATCAGGTCATCGGCGCTGCGGGCGAACCAGCTGTCCACCGGGGTGCCGCCACGGCCCACCACCCAGCCCAGCAGCAGCACCGCCACCAGGGCGAACGGCGGCCACCAGCGCAGCGCGACGGCCGCCTTGTCGGCTATCTCAGGCCGTCTTCTTGATCAGCGGCAGCAGCAGCTGGCGCCGCCGGTCGTTCACGTCGGCGAGGCTCTGCAGCGCCCGCTGCACCGACGGCGACGTCGGGAATTTGGCTTCGTCGTCGAAGTCACGGAGCACCTGGTGCACCGCCGGGCTCTCCACCAGGGTCCATTCCACCGCGGCGGCCTGGCAGTCCCCGTCCAGTGCGCAGAGCAGCCAGATCCCGGCCGGCGCGAAGGTGTCGACACCGGTCAGGTCGAGCACCAGCGGCTCCTTGGCGAGAATGAACCGACGTGCCTGGTCGCTGACCTGGTCGACGTTGTCGGCATCGAGTCGGCCGCGCACCACGACCACCGTTGCCAGGTGCCGGTACTGCGCCCGAACCTGTGCGCCGCCGCAGTCGACGGTCGGAGTCATCTTCTTCGATACGCCGGTCGTGTTCGTGCTGACGGTCATGGCCAACCCCCGTTTTCCTCGGCTGTCGACGCGGGCCCGATCGCCCTGCGCCGTAGTGCCTTCGACGCTAGGGGGCGAATTTAAGGCACCGTCGGCCACGCTCTAACGCTTCACTAAGAACCGGTCCCGGTGCCGGCGTCGGCGTCGTGGCCACCATGGCGAGTCGATACCCGGCCCGGCTCCGGCTCGTCGCGATGTCCGCGGAGTGGCCGCGCTGTTAATCTGCGATGGTCGCCGAGCGCGACGTCCGGCCTGCCCGTCGCGCGGGCGGCAGACCGCAGGTCCCATCCGAGAGGGTGTTGTGCGCACCGGTGAGATCAAGGCCCTGACCGGGCTTCGCATCGTCGCCGCCGTGTGGGTGGTGCTGTTCCACTTCCGGCCGCTGCTGCGCCAGGGGTTCCCGAGGTTCAGCGACGCACTGGCCCCGGTGCTCGACTGCGGCGCCCAGGGCGTCGACCTGTTCTTCATCCTCAGCGGCTTCGTGCTGACCTGGAATTACCTGGACCGGATGGGGCCGGCCTGGTCGGTGCGGGACACGGTGCACTTCCTCTGGCTGCGGCTGGCCCGGGTCTGGCCGGTGTACCTGGTGACCCTGCACCTGGCCGCGCTCTGGGTGGTCTTCACGCTGCACGTCGGCCACGTGCCGTTCGAGCAGACCGACCGGCTGACCGCGACCAGCTACCTGCGCCAGCTGCTGATGGTTCAGCTGTGGTTCGAGCCGTTCTTCGACGGGACCAGCTGGGACGGGCCGGCCTGGTCGATCAGCGCCGAGTGGCTGGCGTATCTGCTGTTCGCTCCGCTGGTGCTGGTGGTCTACCGGACGGCCCGGGTGACCCGGACGGCGAGCCTGGTCGGGCTGGCGATCCTGGTCTCGCTGCCGCCGATGGTGCTGCTGCTGATCACCGGCCAGTTCTACACGCCGTGGAGCTGGCTGCCGCGGATCGTCATGCAATTCACCGCGGGCGCGCTGGCCTGCGCGGCCGTCCGGGCGCTGCGGCCGACCCGGGGGCTGCGGCACGCCGCCGGGTGGCTGGCCGGTGTGCTGGTCGCCGCCATCGTCGGCACCCTGTACTTCTTCGACGCCCACCCGCTCTCCGGGGTGGTCGACAGCGGGGGCCTGGTCGATGTGTTGTTCGTGCCGCTGGTGATGACGCTGGCGATCGGCGCCGGCAGCCTGCCCGGGCTGCTCTCCACCCGGCTGCTGGTCTACGGCGGCAAGATCTCGTTCTGCCTGTACATGGTGCACGAGCTGGTGCACACCGC
>NZ_JBYCLB010000455.1:0-3654 GCF_057473705.1 Mycobacterium sp. TH-M15
CCTCCCGCGGGGTAGGGCGCGGTTTTGTGCGGCTACGGCCCCCGCGCTGCTGGTGCCGCGGCGCGGCCCCCGGCGCCCGGTGACCGGCGGTGCGCCGATGGTGCCGTTCTTGGCAAGCAACTCCGCCACCGAAACCGGGCGGGTCGCCTCGTCTCGGGTGTCGGGTCCGGTCATCGCATATCGCCTCTCGATCGGTCAGTCGGGCTCCGATCAGCTTTCCGGTCTCCAGCATCTCGCACCAGCGCCTGCATCGACGCGGTTTCCCGGAACACGGCCCCGTCCGCTTCGCTGTCCAGCCGGCGCAGGATCAGCCCCTCGCGCAGCGCCCACGGGCAGATCTCCACGGTCTCGATCGACAGCGCTCGCATGCTCGCCTCCGCCACCAGGGCTCCCGCCACGATCTGCGGCGCCCGTTCGGCGCTCACCCCTTCTAATTCGGCCCGGTCGGCGCTGGTCATCCTAGAGATGAAATTTATGAGCTGTCTAAGGCCAGTCGAGGTCAGCGTTCGCTTCACCCGGGGTCCGGCAGCCGACGGCGCCGCCCCGGTCAGCCGCGCCAGCGAGCGGAACGTCTTCGACGTCGCCACCGCACGGTCCGGCCGGCCCGCGTCGAGCACTTCTGCGGCGGCATCGGCCAGCTCGGTGTCCAGCCAATCCCGCAGCATCGCCACCCGGCGCCGGCCGGGCGGGTCCTCGGCCAGCCACTCGCGGGTGAGCCGGCCAGCACCCAGCTGCAGCGACAACGCCACCTCGGGCTCCTCGTCGACGCCGTTGCACAACTCCAGTGAGCCGCCGCCGATGTCGATGTTGATGATCCGCCCGGCGCTCCAGCCGAACCACCGGCGCACCGCCAGAAAGGTCAGCCGCGACTCGTCCTCGCCGGCCAGCACCCGCAGGTCGACGCCGGTCTCCTTGCGCACCCGGGTCAGCACGTCCTCGGAGTTGGACGCGTCACGCACCGCCGAGGTGGCGAACGCCATCAGCTCCGCGCAGCCGGAACTCGACGCGATCTTGGCGAACTCGTCGATGGTGGACAACAGCCGGTCGGCCCCGCGACGGGTGATCTTTCCGGAGCTGTCGGTGGCCTCGGCCAGCCGCAGCGTGGACTTGGTCGAACTCATCGGGGTGGGATGGCCACCCCGATGCGCATCGACCACCAGAAGATGAACCGTGTTGCTGCCCACGTCCAGCACACCCAACCGCACGCAAGCAAACTTAACCGCGCGGTCCGCTCCGCGCCGAAACCACGCGGCGAACGCCGGGAAAAACAGTCGTCTACCGTGAACTGCGTGACCCCCGCGCAGCCCGCCCACCCGGGCTCCCACCCGGGAGAGGTCGAGCCAGACTTCCCTCGCGAATGGGTGGAGTTCTACGACCCGGACAACCCCGAGCACCTGATCGCCGCGGACCTGACCTGGCTGCTCTCGCACTGGACGTGCGTCTTCGGCACCCCGGCGTGCCGCGGCATCATCGCCGACCGGCCCGATGACGGCTGCTGCTCGCACGGGGCGTTCCTCTCCGACGACGACGACCGCGCCCGGGTCGACGCGGCCGTGGCGCAGCTCACCGACGACGACTGGCAGTTCCGCGCCGAAGGCCTCGGCCGCGCCGGCTACCTGGAGCTCGACGAGAACGACGGTGAGCAGCAGCTGCGCACCCGGGTCCACCGGGGCGGCTGCATCTTCCTGAACCGGCCCGGGTTCGCCGGCGGCGCGGGCTGCGCCCTGCACATCAAGGCGGTCCGGCTGGGTGTGCAACCGCTCACCATGAAGCCCGACGTCTGCTGGCAGCTGCCGATCCGGCGGACCCAGGACTGGGTGACCCGCCCCGACGACACCGAGATCCTCAAGACCACGATCACCGAGTTCGACCGTCGCGGCTGGGGCCCCGGCGGTGCAGACCTGGACTGGTACTGCACCGGAGACCCGGCCGCCCACGTCGGCACCAGGCAGGTCTGGCAGAGCCTGGCCGCCGAGCTCACCGAGCTGCTAGGCGAACGCGCCTACGCGGAGCTGGCGGCAATCTGCACACAGCGCAACGCGCAGGGCCTGGTGGCGGTGCACCCGGCCACCCGCACCGCCCGGCAGGCCCGCGCCGGTGAGCAGGCCAAAAAGCGGCGCTGACCTCCGGTTGGTGCCGTCGGCGAAGCCGCTGGGCCCAACCAGCCGATTCGGATCACAGCCGATCCGTCGGTATGATCGCGAGACACCACCGCGTCGTAGACACGCCACCACCCAGGGGCGGGCCGGGCGCTGTTGACGCGGTCAACCGGAGTTCACGACGCCGACGGAGTCAGATGATTTTCCAAACGAAGATGCGGAACGTGCAGACCCCGCCGTACCACGACGGACACGTGGCCCCGATGGGGGTAAAGCCGCGGGTCGTCCTGGAGACGCGCAAATTGAGCAAGTCATTCGGTGACGGTGACGCGATCACCCCGATTCTCACCGATGTCGATTTGCAGATATCCCGCGGCGAATTCGTGGCGTTGGTCGGCCCGTCCGGCTCTGGGAAGTCGACGCTGCTGAGCGTCCTCGGCCTGCTGGACCACCCGACCAGCGGTGACGTACTGGTCAACGGGCAGAGCATTTCGCAGCTGTCCCGTCGGCAACTGGCGACGGTCCGCGGACACACCATCGGCTACGTCTTCCAGGCGTTCAATCTGCTGAACGGATTGTCCGCCGCGGAGAACGTGATGCTGCCCGGTCTGCTGGCCGGCCGGTCCGGCCGCGCCGAGTACGAGCACGCGATCTCGCTGCTCGACCAGGTCGGGCTGGGCCAGAAGGCCAAGCGGGTCCCCGGTGAGCTGTCCGGCGGCGAGCAGCAGCGGGTGGCGGTCGCCCGGGCGCTGTTCATGACGCCGGACGTGATCCTCGCCGACGAGCCGACCGGCAACCTGGACTCGGTGAACGGCAGCAAGGTCATCGACGCGCTGTACACCCTGAATGCGGCCGGCCAGACCATCGTCCTGGTCACCCACGACCGGTCGATCGCCGATGACGCTCCCCGGCTGATCTCGCTGCGGGACGGCCGGGTGGAGAGCGACACCGGTCCGGTCGGGACGCCCAGCAATGTGACATGGCTCGCGGGACATTAGGCGCGACCTTCGGTGTTCTCCGGATCATCAACTTCCGGGCCCTCCGTAGGCACGTACTGCGCGCTGCACTAGCAGCCTTCTCCCTCGGCGGCGGGGTAGCCGTCGTGATCGCCGTCCTGATCGAGACCACCAGCGTCAGCAAGGCGGTCGACGACGTCGGGTACCGGATCGCCGGCCCGGCCCCGCTGCGGGTGATCGGCGCGGAGAGCCGGGGCGGCATCGAGCCGAACGTGATCAGCAGCGTCCGGTCGGTGGACGGGGTGGCGGCCGTCGTCCCGATCATCCGGGGGGTGACCCCGATCCGCAACGGCGAAAAAGAGCAATTCGTCCTGGGCCTCGGTGTCGACTGCTCGGCGCAGTGGATCGTCAACCCCAAGGTGTGCGAGCACGGACAGCGCGAACCACCCCCGGCCACGTCGACCGAGTTCGGCGACACGCTGGACGTCTCGGCGAAGCTGATCAGCGACGCCGGCGAGATGTCGATGGACAAGTTCCAGCGGGTCGAAGAGCTCAACGACGTCAACAACGGCCTGGTGGCGGTGCTGCCGCTGAGCGTC
>NZ_JBYCLB010000456.1:0-8069 GCF_057473705.1 Mycobacterium sp. TH-M15
CCCGGGACCAGGAAGGGTCGGGAAGTTGAATCCAAGCCGGTGCCCGCGCCGCGCACACCTGTGTATCCGCGGGATTCCGCAGGTGTGACAGCATGGCGGCGTGACCGGATCCGTCGTACTCCGTCTGCTCGCCGCGGCGGCGCTGACCGTCGCGGCCGTGCTGGGCACCACCACTGCCCCACCCGCACCGGCCGAGCCATGTCCCGACGTCGAGGCGATGTTCGCCCGCGGCACCGGTGAGGAGCCCGGGCTCGGCAAGACCGGCCAGCTGTTTGTCGACGCGCTGCGCAGCATGCTCGGCGGCCGCTCGCTCGGGGTGTACGCGGTCGATTACCCGGCAAGCCGAGACTGGCCCACCGGGATCGCCGGCATCCGGGACGCCAGCACCCACATCGAGTCGACCGCCGCGGCCTGCCCGGAGACGAAGATGGTGCTCGGCGGCTTCTCCCAGGGGGCGGCGGTGATGGGTTACGTCACCGCCGACGTCATCCCCGACGGGGTGGACGCCGCCGGCCTGCCGCGACCGCTCCCGCCGGAGCTGGCCGATCACGTCGCCGCGGTCGTCCTGCTCGGGAAGCCGAGCGTGCAGACGCTGGCCATGATCGGTGAACCACCCGTGCTGATCGGGCCGCTGTACACCGGCAAAACCATCGAACTGTGCACCACCGGTGACCCGATCTGCTCGGACGGGGTCAACTTCAGTGCCCACAACGCCTACGCCCAGCAGGGCCTGATCGACCGGGGCGCGTCGTACGCGGTCAGTCACCTATAGGCCGCGGACCACTGTGAACCGGTCGCCGCTGGCCCTGGTTATGGGGGGCATCTTCGTCGAGTTCACCTGCTGGAAGCTGATGTCGCCGCTGCTGCCGCTGTGGGCGAGCCGGCTCGGGGCGGCTCCGCTGATGGTCGGGGTGCTGCTCACCGCCTTCTCCGCCGCCGAACTCAGCTGCACCCCGGTGCTGGGGGCGCTGTCGGACCGGTTCGGCCGCAGACCGGTCGTGGTGACCTCGCTGGCGGTGGCGACGATCTCCTTCGCGATGATCGCGTCCGCCAGATCGCTGCCGGTGTTGCTCGTCGCCCAGGCGGTGGGCGGCTTCGGCACCGCGATCCTCAGCGTCGGCCAGGCCGCGGTCGCCGATTGGGCGCCGCCCGGCCGGCTGGCGCACGCGATGGCCTACCTTGCCGCCGCCATCGGAGCCGCCCACGCCGCCGGCCCGGCCCTGGCCGGCGTGCTGTCGGCGTTCGGGCCGACCGCGCCGTTCTGGACCGCCGCCGCGCTGTCGGCGGGAAACACCGTGCTGATCGGCGCCCTGCTGCCGGAGACCAAACCACGGAGCCGAGCCGCCCATCCGGGCGCTCCCAAGCTGCGCTGGCGAGACCTGCTGCGGTCGCGGTGGATCCAACGGCTGGCTGTCACCACGGTGATCTTCGGGTCTGTGCTGGTGACCCTGGAAGCGGTGCTGCCGCTGTTCACCTACCGCGTGCTGCACTGGGCCGAGGCCCCCAACGCCTGGCTCTTCGCCTATCTCGGCGTCGCGATGGTCACCGTGCAGTTGGGCGTGGTCGGACGCTCGGCGAGCCGGACCGACGAGCGTCGGCTGCTCCTCGGCGGGTTGGCTGTCGCCGCGACCGGGCTGATCGTGGTCGGCCTGGGTAGCACGCCCGCCCCGGTGATCGTCGGCGTCGGCCTCGTCGGCATCGGCGCGGGGCTGGTCATTCCGTTGGTGCCAACGCTTTTCTCCCTGGCCAGCCCGGTCGAGAGCCGCGGCGCCGTGCTGGGCTTCGCTCAGGGACTGTTTGCCCTGGCGCGGCTGGTCGCCCCGCTCTCCGCGACCGGGATGTTCACCCGGTCCGTCGGGGCACCGTTCGTCGTCGTCGGGGCGCTCTGCCTGGTCGGCGCCGCCGTGCTGAGCGTCGGGAACACGCCGGCGATCGACACCGAAGGAGGCCGATGAGCGGCGCTGGTGACGATGCAGAGCGCAGCGATGAGGAGGAGCGGCGCCGATGAGTAGCGCCCTCCCCCTGAACGGAGTGACCGTGGTCAGCCTGGAACAGGCGGTCGCGGCTCCGCTGGCCAGCCGCCACCTCGCCGACCTGGGCGCCCGGGTGATCAAGGTCGAGCGGATCGGCGAGGGGGACTTCGCCCGCAGCTACGACGCGGCGGTGCTCGGCCAGGCGTCGCACTTCGTCTGGCTCAACCGGGGCAAGGAATCGATCAGCGTGGACTTGAAGCATCCGGACGGGCCGCCCGTGGTCAGCCGGCTGATCGCCGAAGCGGACGTCTTCATCCAGAACTTCGCACCCGGCGCCGTGGAGCGCCTCGGGCTCGGCGCCGACGAACTCCGGCGGAACCACCCGGACCTGGTCGTGGTCAACATGACCGGCTACGGCACCGCGGGCCCGTACCGGGATCGCAAGGCATACGACATGCTGGTGCAGGCCGAGACCGGCCTGTGCTCGGTCACCGGCACCGCAGCTGCGCCGGTCAAGACCGGGATCCCGGCGTCCGACATCGCCGCCGCGATGTATGCCCTGACCGCGGTGCAAGCCGCGTTGTTCCGCCGGGAGCGCACCGGACTCGGCGCCACGGTCGACGTGTCGATGTTCGACGCGACGACGGAGTGGCTGGGTCACCAGATGTACCTGCAGCTGTATCAGGGGGTGCAGACCAAGCGAATGGGGTTGGGGCACGCGGCGATCTGTCCCTACGACGCCTACCCGACCGCCGACGGGCAGATCCTCATCGGCGTGCAGAACGACCGCGGCTGGCGGACGCTGGTCACCGAGGTTTTCGGCCGGCCCGAACTCGCCGAGGACGCACGGTTCGCCACCAACATCGAGCGGGTACGGCACCGGGCGCAGGTAGACGCAGCGGTGGCCGAGCAGACCGGGCGGTTCACCACGGCCGCCCTCGACCACGCGCTGGCGGCGGCCGGGGTCCCGGCGGCGGAGCTGAACGACATCCAAGCCCTGGTGGGTCACCCGCAGCTGTCGGCTCGCGATCGCTGGCGTGACGTGGACACCGACGCCGGGCCGGTGCGCGCGGTGCTGCCGCCGATGACCTTCGCCGACGTGGAGCTGGCGATGGGGGCGGTCCCGGCGCTGGGCCAGCACACCGATGCCGTGCTGACCGGACTCGGGTTCAGCGCCGGGGAGATCACCGGACTTCGTGACGACGGAATCGTACGGTAGCCACACCCGGCTGACCTGGGACCCTGCGGTTCCGTAACCGTAGCTTGCCGGTGAATCGCGGTGTCCTCGCAGAACTTACGGTTGCGTATCCAGACGTTGATCGGAAATGCTCTGGCGTCGACCGATTCTTCCAGGGAGCACCGTGACGCACTACATCGCCAACGTCCGCGATCTTGAGTTCAACCTGTTCGAGGTGCTGCGCCTCGGCGATCTCCTCGACGCCGGCGGCTACGGCGACCTGGACGCCGACACCGCCCGCACCATGCTCGGCGAGGTCGGCCACTTCGCCGAGGACGTGATCGCCGACTCGTTCGTCGACGCCGACCGCAATCCGCCGGAGTTTCTGGCCGCCGAACACCGGATCATCGTCTCGGACCCGCTGGCCAAGACGGTGCAGGCGGTGAAGGACGCCGAGTGGTGGCGCATCGGGTTGGCCGAGCACATCGGTGGTGTCCCCGCCCCGGCGCCGCTGGTGTGGGCGATCCAGGAGATGGTCATGTCGGCGAATCCGTCTGCGGCGTTCCTGCACATGCTCGGGCCGGCGATGGCCGACACCCTGGCCGAGGTCGGCACCGCCGAGCAGCAGCACTGGGCGAGGCTGGCGTGCGACAAGGGCTGGTCGGGAACGATGGTGCTGACCGAACCGGACGCCGGCTCCGACGTCGGCGCCGGACGCACCAAGGCGATCCAACAACCCGACGGCAGCTGGCACATCGACGGGGTGAAGCGGTTCATCTCCGGCGGCGACGTCGGCGACACCGCGGAGAACATCTTCCACCTCGTGTTGGCCCGGCCGGAGGGTGCCGGGCCGGGCACCAAGGGGCTGAGCCTGTTCTACGTGCCGAACTTCCTGTTCGACTCCGAGACCGGAGAGCTCGGCGCCCGCAACGGCGTCTTCGTCACCGGCGTCGAGCACAAGATGGGCCTGAAGTCCTCGCCGACCTGCGAACTCGCCTTCGGCGCGCACGGCACGCCCGCGGTCGGCTATCTGGTCGGCGGGACGCACGACGGCATCGCCCAGATGTTCAAGGTGATCGAGAACGCCCGGATGAGCGTGGGCGTCAAGTCGGCCGGGACGATGTCGACCGGCTACCTCAACGCGCTGGCCTACGCCCGGGAGCGCATCCAGGGCGCCGACCTGACCCAGATGGCCGACAAGACCGCACCGCGGGTCGCGATCATCGACCACCCGGACGTCCGGCGCAGCCTGCTCACCCAGAAGGCCTACGCCGAGGGCTTGCGCGCGGTGTACCTGTACACCGCCGCGCACCAGAACGCCGATGTCGCGCAGCATGTCTCGGGTGCGGATCCGGAGATGGCGCATCACGTCGACGATCTGCTGCTGCCGATCGTCAAGGGGGTCGGCTCGGAGCGCGCCTACGAGGTCCTGACCGAGTCGCTGCAGACACTCGGCGGCTCGGGTTACCTGCAGGACTACCCGATCGAGCAGTACGTCCGCGACGCGAAGATCGACTCGCTCTACGAGGGCACCACCGCGATCCAGTCGCTGGACTTCTTCTTCCGCAAGATCGTCCGGGACCGCGGTGCCGCGCTGGCGCACGTCGCGGCGCAGATTTCGGCGACGATCGACGCGGGCAACCCCGCGCTCGGGCCCGAGCTCGGCCGGCTCGCCACCGCGCTGGCCGATGTGCAGGCGATGGCGGCCACCCTGACCGGCTACCTGATGGCCGCCCAGCAGCACCCCGACCAGCTGTACAAGGTCGGGCTGGGATCGGTGCGCTTCCTGCTCGCCGTCGGCGACCTGCTGATCGGCTGGCGGCTGATCGTGCAGGCCGCCGTGGCGCAGGCGGCCCTGGCCGCCGGCGCCGACGACCGGGACCGGCCGTTCTACCAGGGCAAGGTCGCGGTCGCGAAGTTCTTCGCGCACAACATGCTTCCGCTGCTGTCGGCGGTGCGCGACGTCATCGGCTCCCTCGACGGCGAGGTGATGGAGCTCGACCAGGCGGCGCTCTGACCGGAGCCGCGCCTCGGCTCACATCAGCGGTGGAATCCGCGCGTCGATCAGGTGCGGCCCCGGTGTGATCAGCGCCCGGCGGAACTGGTCGGCCAGCTCCTCGCAGCTGGTCGCCACACTCGCCCGTACCCCGAAGCCCGCGGCGATCTTGGCGAAGTCCATGTTCGGCCGGGCCAGGTCGAGCAGTTCGTTCGCTTTCGGGCCGCCGGCAGCGGCGCCGACCCGGGCCAGCTCCATCCGCAGGATGGCGTAGGCGCTGTTGTTGAGCAGCACCGTGGTCACGTTGAGGTCCTCGCGTGCCATCGTCCACAACGCGGAGATGGTGTAGGCGGCGCTGCCGTCGGCCTGCAGCGCGATCACCGGCCGGTCCGGCGCGGCGACCGCCGCGCCGACGGCGACCGGCAGGCCCTGCCCGATCGCACCGCCGGTGAGCGTGAGCAGGTCGTGGTGCGGTGAGCCGGCGGTGGCCGCCGGCAGCAACAGCCCGGAGGTGTTCGATTCGTCGGAGACGATCGCGTCCGGCGGCAGCAGCGCACCGATCACCTGCACCCAGTTCTGCGCGGTCAGCTCCCCGGACGGCAGCTCCGGCACGGCGGCCGGCGCCGGACGCGGCTCGACTCCGGCGGCGACCGACTGCGCCAGCTGCTCCAGCGCGGCCACCACGTCGACCTCCGGCCCGGCCAGGTTGTGCACCGTCGTGCCTTCGGGCACCAGGTCGCTGGGCTTGCCCGGGTAGGCGAAGAACGACACCGGCGCGCGGGTGCCCGCGACGATCAGGTGTTTGATCCCGTCGAGCTGGTAGGCGGCCTGCTCGGCCAGGTAGCCGAGCCGATCCAGGGCCGGCACGCCCGCGCCGCGGGCCAGCCGGGCCGGGAAGGTCTCCACTAGCGCCCGGGCACCGGTGGCCGCGGCGATCCGGTCGGCGGCGGCCAGGCCGCGCAGCCCGGTGGCCGGCCCGCCGATCAGCAGGCAGGCAGGCTCGTCGCCGCGCAGCACGCCGGCGGCCTCGGCGACGGCCTGCGGGTCGGGGGCCGCGGGCGGAACCGGCTGCACCGGGCCGGACGGCTGCGCGCCGTCGTCCCAGGAGATGTCGGCCGGCAGGATCAGGCTGGCGACGCACGCCGGGCTGGCCATCGCGGCGGCCACCGCCTCGGCGGTGTCCCGGCCCACGTCGGCGCCGGCTCCGGTACGTCGCGTCCAGCCGTGCGTCCAGTCGGTGAGCGGCTCGATGTCGGACTCCAGCGGCGCGTCGTACTTCTTGTGGTAGGTGGCGTGGTCGCCGACGACGTTCACCACCGGCACGTGCGCGCGCCGGGCGTTGTGCAGGTTGGCCAGCCCGTTGCCGAGCCCGGGCCCTAGATGCAGCAGGGTGGCCGCCGGCTTGCCGGCGATGCGGGCGTAGCCGTCCGCGGCGCCGGTGGCCACCCCTTCGAACAGGCAGAGCACCCCGTGCATCTCCGGCACCGCGTCCAGTGCCGCCACGAAGTGCATCTCCGAGGTGCCGGGGTTGGCGAAGCACACCTGCACCCCGCAGTCGACCAGGGTGGTGATCAGGGCCTGCGCGCCGTTGGTCATCGAATCGCCTCTCCGTCGAAGATCACCCCGGGATTGAGGATGCCGGCCGGGTCGAATGCATCCTTGATCCGGCGCATCAGGGCGACCTGCACCGGATCCGCCAACTCCAGGAAGTGCCGCATCTTGACCCGGCCCAGGCCATGCTCACCGGAGATGGCGCCGCCGAGCTGCATCGCGGCCGCGAAGATGTCGCGCAACAGCGCGTGCCGGACGTCGTCGTCGGCGCAGAACACCCCCAGGTGCACATTGCCGTCGCCGGCGTGTCCGCAGCCGACCACCCCGGCCTCGGCCTGCTGGGCCAGTTCGCTTGCCCGGGTGAGGAACTCGTGCATCCGGGCGCGCGGCACCACGGTGTCGATCACGTCGTGGGCGCCGGCGGCCTTGGCGGTCCAGAACGCCCGCTCGCGCGCCTCGATCAGCGCGTGCGCGGAGTTGCCTTCCAGCACATAGACGTCCAACGCCCCGAGCGGGTCGACCAGCTCGGCCAGCAGCGCCACGTCATCGTCGAGCCGATCACGGTCGCGGTTCGCCACGCCGATCACCAGGTATGCCTCTGCCCGCTCCCGGATGTCGTCGGCGATGGCCAGGCTGAGGTTCTGCGAGTAGCTGATCGCGGCCAGGGTGAGCTTGTCGATGTATTCCAGGATGTTGGGGTCCACGCCACTGCGCACCGTGACCGGCACCGCGCGCAGCACCGCGGGCAGGTCGGGAAACGGGACCAGCAGGGTGGCCGAGTGGGTCAGCCGCGGGTAGAGCCGCACGGTGACCTCGGTGGCCAGCGCCAGGGTCCCCTCCGAGCCGATGATCAGCTGGGTGAGGTCGTAGCCGGTGGACAGCTTGGTGATCCTGCCGCCGGTGCGGATCAGCTCCCCGGTGGGCAGCGCGGCCTGCAGCCCGAGCACGTTGTGCCGGGTCACCCCGTACTTGACCGCGCGCATGCCGCCGGCGTTGGTGCCGACGTTGCCGCCGACGCTGGCGCTCAGCTCGCCGGGGAAGACCGTGTACATCAGTCCGTGCGCCGCCGTCGCGGTGTCCAGGTCGGCCAGGGTGACCCCGGGCTGCACCACCGCCACCTGGTCGTCCGGGTCGACCTCGACGATCGTGTTCATCAGCTGGAACGAGATGAGCAGGCCGCCCGGGCACGGCCGCGCCTGCCGAAGGTCGTGCAGGGGCTGCTGTTCATCGTTGCCCGGCGGCGGGTGATGCAGTGGCTGGCCCGCCGATACGGTGCCGCGTTCAACATGAAATCCCCGATCTTCGGACCTACCGTGGTCGTCACTGATCCCGATCTGGCCCGGCAGGTGTTTCTGGCCCGCCCGGAGGTTGT
>NZ_JBYCLB010000457.1:0-5712 GCF_057473705.1 Mycobacterium sp. TH-M15
CCGCCGGGACCGGGTGACCAGTTACCGGCCCCGTTCATCCCGCCCGGCGAAGGCGGGAACAGTCAGCCAGGCGGCGGCGGTGGCGCGCTGCAGGGAAGGTAGCCGGACGTGAGCACGGTCTTCGATATCCATAACCTGCGCCTGCCCCGGCTGTCGCGAACCGCGATGATCCTGGGCACGCTGCTGACGGTGCTGGCGCTGGTCGGCGCCTTCCTGGGCGTGCAGCTGGTCCGCACGCTGAACCGCATCACCGTGGTCGCCTACTTCCCGGAGGCCGATGCGCTCTACGCCGGCGACGCGGTGCACATCATGGGTGTCCGGGTCGGTTCGATCGACAAGATCGAGCCGGTGCAGGACGAGCAGTGCAAGCCGACGATCGACGCCCCGACGGCGGCCGAGCATCCGACCTGCATGAAGGTGACCCTGCACTACAGCAAGAAGTACAAGGTGCCGGCCGACGCCCGGGCGATCATCCTGAACCCGACGCTGGTCGCGTCGCGCAACATCCAGTTGGAGCCGCCGTATCGGGGCGGTCCGGCGCTGGTCGACAACGCGGTGATCCCGGAGGACCGCACCCAGGTTCCGGTGGAGTGGGACACGCTGCGCGACGACATCACCAACATCATCTCCAAGCTGGGGCCGACACCCGAGCAGCCGAAGGGCCCGTTCGGCGAGGTCATCGAGGCGCTGGCCGACGGGCTGGCCGGTAAGGGCCAGCAGGTCAACACCACGTTCACCAATCTCTCCGAGGCGCTGACCGCGCTGAACACGGGCCGGGGCGATTTCTTCGCGGTGGTGCGGGCGCTGGCGCAGTTCGTCAACGCGCTGCACCGGAACGACGAGCAGTTCACCGCGCTGAACCGGGACCTGGCGCAGTTCACCAACAACCTGACCGGATACGACCAAGAGCTCGCCCAGGCCGCGGACGAGTTCCACGCGACCGTGGTGATCCTGCGGTCGTTTCTCCGGCAGAACCAGAAGTGGCTGGTCCACGACATCGACAACACGGCCGAGATCACCAGCACGATGAACGAGCCGGAGCCGCTGAACGGCTTGGAGACCATTCTGCACGTGGCGCCGACCGCGGTGGCCAATCTGCAGGAGATCTACCACCCGGCGCAGGGCGGCATCGTCGGTTTCCCGGTGTTTCCGTTCTTCCAGAACCCGCTGCTGTTCATCTGCAGCTCGATCCAGGCCGGCAGCCGGCTCGGCTTCCAGGACTCCGCGGAGCTCTGCGCACAGTACCTGGCGCCGGTGGCGGACGCGATCAAGTTCAACTACCTGCCGTTCGGGATCAACCTCTTCACCACCGCCTCCACCCTGCCCAAGGAGATCGCCTACTCCGAGCCGCGGCTGCAGCCGCCGCCGGGGTACAAGGACACCACCGTGCCCGGCATCTGGGTGCCGGACACCCCGCTGTCGCACCGCAACGTGCAGCCCGGCTGGATCGTGGCGCCCGGGATGCAGGGGGTGAAGGTCGGCCACGACACCGAACGGCTGCTGACCCCGGAGTCGCTGGCCGAGCTGATGGGCGGCCCGGACATCGCGCCGATCGAGTCGCAGTACCAGACGCCGCCGGGCCCGCCGAACGACTACGACGAGGTGCCCGCCGGGCCGGTCCCCAACGTCGGCCTGCCGGTGACCGGCGGGATCATGCCGCCGGTGCCGGGGCCGGGTGTGGGGCCGGGCCCGGTGCCGCCGATGGTCCCGGTGACGGGAGCGGGCCAGTGAGGTGGGGCGGGGTGGCCGGATCGACCGGCCGGCGCCGGAGCTACCGGCGGGCGTGGCAGGCGCTGGTGCTGCTGGTGGTGGCGCTGACGCTGACCTCGTGCCGGGAGTGGCGCGGCATCGCCAACGTGTCGCTGCCGGGCGGGCCGGGCAGCGGGCCGGGCGCCTACACCGTCTACGTCAAGGTTCCCGACACGCTGGCGCTGAACGGCAACAGCAAGGTGCTGGTGGCCGATGTCTTCGTCGGCGCGGTGGACCGGATTCAGCTCAAAGACTGGGTCGCCGTCCTGACGCTGCGGCTGAACAAGGACGTCCACCTGCCCCGCAACGCCACCGCGAAGATCGGCCAGACCAGCCTGCTGGGCTCGCAGCACATCGCGCTGGCGGCGCCGGCGCACCCGGTGGGCGAGCTGAAGAACGGCGACACGATCGAGCTGGACAATTCGTCGTTCTATCCCACCATCGAGAGCACCCTGGCCGGGCTGGCGCTGCTCTCCCAGCGCGGCGGGTTCGCCGACCTGGAGACGCTGACCACCGAGTTCAACGCGGCGGTGGGCGGCCGGGCCGACCAGTTCCGCGCCTTCCTGGGCAAACTGGACACCTTCACCGAACGGCTCAACGAGCAACGCGACGACATCACCCGCGCCATCGACTCCAGCAACCGGCTGATCGGCTACCTGGCGCAGCACCCGGATTCGCTGGAGGGGGTGCTGGTTCGGTTCTCGGCGCTGTTCAAGTACTTCAACCGGGACAAGGCGGTCTTCATCGACGGCATGGACGGGCTGGGCCACGCCGGCGAGGCGGTGAACCGGTGGATCGCGCCGATCCGCCCGGATCTGACCCGGGTGCTGAATTCGATGACGTGTCCGGCGAAGGCGTTCCGCGAGGCGGGGCCGTACCTGGTCGACGTGCTGAAAATCATCACCATCCCGTTCCCGAACGAGTCGGCGTTGAAAGTCATCCGGGGCGACTACATGAACGCAACCGCCACACTCGACGTCAGCTACGCGTCGATCGACAACTCGTGGCTGACCGGGACCGGGCTCTCCGGGGCGCTGCGCGCGCTCGAGCAGTCGTTCGGCCACGACCCGGAGATGATGGTTCCGGACGTGCGGTACACGCCGAACCCGGCCTCCGCTCCCGGCGGACCGTATGTGGAGAGGGCTGACCGGAATTGCTGAAACCCGAGATCAAACGACAACTGGTGATCTTCACCGTCCTGACCGTCGCGGCGCTGCTGGCGCTGGGGGTCTACTATCTGCGGCTGCCGGCCCTGGCCGGCGTCGGCCAGTACCAGCTCAAGGCCGATCTGCCGGTGGCCGGCGGGCTGTACAAGACCGCCAACGTCACCTACGGCGGCACCGTCATCGGACAGGTCACCGGGGTCGAACCGCTGGAGAAACAGCACCCGGACGACCCGGGAGCGCAGGCGACGCTGCGGATCTCCGACAGGTTCAAGATCCCGGCCGACGCGACGGCCAACGTGCACTCGGTGTCGGCGATCGGTGAGCAGTACCTCGACCTGGTGTCGGGCGGGACCGGGCCCGGGCGCTACCTGAAGCCGGGCCAGACGGTGCGGATGGGCACCGTGCCGGCGGCGATCGGCCCGGCGCTGGACGCCGCCAACGCCGGTCTGGCCGCGCTGCCGACCGGCAAGATCGCCGCCGCGCTGGACGAGACGGCGCTCGCCGTCGGCGGGCTGGGCCCGGCGCTGCAGCGCCTGGTGGAGGCGACGACGAACCTGGCCGGCGGCTTCGACGAGAACCTCGGCGACCTGGACGCCATCGTGACGAACGCCACGCCGATCATCGACAGCCAGGTCAACGCCGGAGACTCGATCCGGCAGTGGGTGCGGAACTTCAACACCCTGACCACGCAGGCCGCGAGCCGGGACCCGGTGGTGAAGGACACCCTGACGATCCTGCCGCCGTTCCTCGACCAGGTGCACGAGACGTTCCGTGACACCCGCGAGTCGCTGCCGCGGTCGATCGCGAACATCGCGGTGGTCACCGAGATGCTCAAGCGCTACAACCCCGGCATCGAGCAGATCCTGGTCTTCTTCCCGCAGACGGTGTCCTGGGCGCAGACGCTGCTGGCCACCCGTCCCGGACAGGCAACCGTGCATCTCGCCCTCGGCGGCGGCTTCCCCGGTGTTCCGCTGGGTCCGCTCGCCTTCACGGGCGGGCTCATTCCGGGCCTGGCCGTGAACCAGCCGCCGCCGTGCCTGACCGGGTTCCTGCCGGCGCATCTGTGGCGGGCCCAGGCCGACGTCAGCCCGGCGGACATCCCGGAGGAGTACTACTGCAAGATTCCGCAGGAGACCAAGAACAACGTCGTTCGGGGTGACCGCAACCTGCCGTGTATGGACGTGCCGGGCAAGCGGGCGCCGACACCGCGTGACTGCCGCAGCGACGAACCGTACGTGCCGCTGGGGACCAACCCGTGGTACGGCGACCCGAACCAGATCCGGAACTGCCCGGCCCCGGGCGCCCGCTGCGACCAGCCGGTCGAACCGGGGCACGTGATTCCGGCGCCGTCGGTCAACACCGGCCTGAACCCGCTGCCGGCCGACAAGGTGCCCCCCAGCCCACCGCCGGTCAACGACCCGGTGACCCGGCCGGGGCAGGGATCGGTGACGTGCAACGGGCAGCAGCCGAACCCGTGCATCTATACTCCCGGCCCAGGACCGGCGGCAGTCTACAACCCCCAAAGCGGCGAGGTGCTCGGGCCCAACGGCGTCAAGTACACCCTCGACGACTCGACCAAAACAGGAGACGACGGATGGAAGGAGATGCTGGCGCCAGCCGGCTGAACCCCACCGACCCCGATCCCCCGGTAGCGCCGGAGGAGATGGTCGAGGATCGGGGACGATCCGAGACCAGAGCCGACCTGACCAGCCCGGAGGAGATGGTCGAGGATCGGGGACGATCCGAGACCAGAGCCGACCAGGCCGATTCACCGGAGCCGGTGGAGAAAACAGCGGGGTCAGCGGCCGCGACGCCGTCGATCCTGGCCGGCTCCCGGCTGGACCGGCGCCGGCTGGCGGGCATCTCCGCGGCGCTGGTTCTGGTCAGTGTCGCCGTGGCGGTCGGCGGTTATCTGGGCAGCTACTACCACCGGGTAGCCGAGCAGACCACCCGCGACAACGCGGCGGCGGTGGCGGCGGCCAAAGAATGCGTGCTGGCCACCCAGATTCCCGACGTCACCGACCCGACCGCCGCGGCAACGAAGATCTTCGAATGTGCGACCGAGACCGGCCAATTCCGACTGCAGGCGGGTGCCGGCTTCTACGCACAAGCCGAGAGTTTCGTGCAGGCCTACCAGGCAGCCCAGGCTCACGTGAAGATAACCGAGGTTCGAGCCGCCGCCGAGCGCACCAACAAGGACGGCTCGGTCGACGTGCTGGTCGCCTTCCGGGGGACGGTCGACAACGTCGAAGTGCAAGGGCGGGAGATCCAGTTCCGGCTGCGGGCACAGATGGCACGCGAGAACGGGCAGTACAAGGTGGTCAAACTCGACCAGGTAGCCAAGTGAGGGCGGTGACGGCCGACCGCGACGACCCGGCGACCGTGGCGGCCGGTCCTGCACCGCCGGGCGGGGCGGTGCAGGCACTGGAGCCGGCGTCCTGGGTGGCGGCACCGACGCCGGAGCCGCCCGCGCCGTGGCATCTGCGGGCACTGGCCTACGCGGCGGACCTGGTCCCGGGCGGCGCCGTGGTGGCGGCGGCGGGGCTGGCCGCGCTGGCGCTGCCGCTGCACGGCGCGTGGTGGTGGGTCGCGGTCTCGGTCGGCGTGATCGCCCTGGCGGGTACCGTCGTCGACCGGGTGCTGCTGCCGGCGGCCGCGGGTTGGACTCTGGGCCGCGGCGTGACGGGCACTGCGGTCGTCCGGACCGACGGTGGCGCTGCCGGCCCCGGCCGGCTCGCCGCTCGCGAGCTGGCCCACCTGCTGGATACCGGATCGGTCTTCGTGGGCTGGTTGTGGC
>NZ_JBYCLB010000458.1:0-5562 GCF_057473705.1 Mycobacterium sp. TH-M15
GTCGTCGCGATGGTGGAGAAGAGGCTCGCGTCGGGTGCCGGCTATCTGGTCGACGGCGAGTATCCCGACGTGTACTTCCGCGCCGACGCCACCCGGCAGTTCGGCTACGAGTCCGGCTACGACCGGGAGACCATGCTGGCGCTCTTCGGTCAGCGCGGCGGCGACCCGGACCGGCCCGGAAAGACCGACCGGCTGGATGCGCTGATCTGGCGTGCCGCCCGGCCGGGCGAGCCGAGCTGGCCGTCGCCGTTCGGTCCGGGACGGCCCGGCTGGCACGTCGAGTGCTCGGCGATCGCGCTCAGCCGGATCGGCGCCGGCCTGGACATCCAGGGCGGCGGCACCGACCTGATCTTCCCGCACCACGAGTTCTCGGCCGCGCACGCCGAGTCGGTCACCGGCGAGCGGCGGTTCGCCCGGCACTACGTGCACGCCGGGATGATCGGCTGGGACGGCGAGAAGATGTCGAAGAGCCGGGGCAATCTGGTGCTGGTGTCGCAGCTGCGGCAGCGGGGGGTCGAGCCGGCGGCGATCCGGCTGGGCCTGCTGGCCGGGCACTACCGCGCCGACCGGCTCTGGGACGACGGCTGGCTGGCCGACGCCGAGGCCCGGCTGCACCGCTGGCGCGCCGCGGTTGCGCTGCCGGCGGGCCCGTCGGCCGACGACGTGATCGCTCGGCTGCGCGGCTACCTGGCCGACGACCTGGACACCCCGACGGCGCTTGCCGCGCTGGACGGCTGGGCCACCGACGCGCTCGAGTACGGCGGCCACGACGCGGGCGCGCCGGCCGCGGTGGCCACTGCGGTGGATTCGCTGCTGGGGGTGAAGCTGCGGTAACCGGTACCGGTGGTACCTTGTGCGCCATGACCTCTGTTGACGACAAAGTCATCTTCATCACCGGCGGCGCGCACGGGATCGGCGCCGAGACGGCTCGCCGGCTGCACCGCAAGGGCGCCAAACTGGTGCTCACCGACCTGGACGAGGCCCAGCTCAAGGCCGTCGCCGCCGAGCTGGGTGACGACCGGCTGCTCACCGTGGCCGCCGACGTGCGCGACCTGTCGGCGATGCAGGCGGCCGCGACGCAGGCCGTCGACCGGTTCGGGCGGATCGACGTGACGGTGGCCAACGCCGGCATCGGCAGCTACGGATCGGTGCTGGGGGTGGACCCGGAGGCGTTCAAGCAGGTTGTGGACGTCAACCTGGTCGGGGTGTTCAACACCGTGCGGGCCACCGTGCCGGCGATCATCGAGCGGCGCGGCTACGTGCTGGTGGTGTCGTCGCTGGCGGCGTTCGCCGCCGCCCCCGGGATGGTGCCCTACGACGCGTCGAAGGCCGGCTCCGAGCACCTGGCCAACTCGCTGCGCATGGAGCTGGCCGAGCGCGGGGTCGGAGTCGGCTCGGCGCACATGTCCTGGATCGACACCGCCCTGGTTAGGGACACCAAGAAGGATCTGTCGACGGCGGCGGAGATGTTCGCCAAGCTGCCATGGCCGCTGAGCAAGACCACCTCGGTCGGCGCCTGCGCCGACGCGTTCGTCAGGGGCATCGAGAAGCGCAGCGCCCGGGTGTACTGCCCACGCTGGGTGGGGCTGTTCCGCTGGCTCAAGCCGGTGCTGACCACCCCGGGCGCCGAGGCGATGATCGGCCGGTCCACCCGGGGGCTGCTGGACCGGATGGACGCCGAGGTCGCCGCGCTGGGCCGGTCCACCAGCAGCTACACCCAGGAGCTCGAGCAGCGGTAGCTCAGCGGCGTCGCCGGCGCAGATACCGTTCGAACTCCGCGGCCAGCGCGTCGCCGTCGACCTTGCTCAACGCGTCGTTGACGTCCACCTCGGCGTCGCCGCGCTGCTCCAGGGTGGCCACGTACTCGGCGATCTCGTCGTCCTCGCCGGCCATCTCGCTGACCGCCCGCTTCCACTCCTCGGCCTGCGTCGGCAGCTCGCCGAGCGGCACCTCGACGTCCAGCACGTCCTCCACCCGGCGCAGCAGCGCCACGGTGGCTTTCGGGTTCGGCGGCTGGGATACGTAGTGCGGCACCGCCGCCAAGAACGTCACCGCCGGAATCCCGGCCGCCACGCAGGCCGCCTGGAACACCCCGGTGATGCCGGTCGGGCCTTCGTAGCGGGTCTCGGTCAGGCCGAACCGGCCGGCCGACTCCGGCGAGTAGGCGGCCCCGGAGACCGGCACCGGCCGGGTGTGCGGGGTGTCGGCCAGCAGCGCCCCGAGGATCACCACGGTGTCGACGTCCAGCTTCTCGATCAGCGTCACCAGCTCGGTGCAGAAGGTGCGCCAGCGCATGTTCGGCTCCACCCCGTGCATCAGCACGATGTCGCGGTCGCTGCCCGGCGGCCGGCAGTGCGACACCCGCATCGACGGCCAGACCAGCTCCCGGGTGACCCCGTCCACCTGGCGGATCACCGGCCGGTTGACCTGGTAGTCGTAGTAGGCCTCGTCGTCGATGTCGACGATCAGCCGGGCCAGCCAGATGGTGTTGAGGTGCTCGACGGCGTCGCTGGCCGCGTCGGCGGCGTCGTTCCACCCCTCGAACGCCACCACCGCGATCGGACGGTGCAGATCCGGCAGGGCCGCAGCGCCAAACGTGGGGTCAGGTGTCACATCGCCAGGGTAAGGCTTACCCGCCGCCGCCGGAGCCGGGTGGCGCAGACCGCCCCGACGGCACAGCTAGGCTTGCCGGAATGGCCACCCCCGATGGCGCCGACGCATCGTTGCGGGCCGTGCTGTGGGACATGGACGGCACCCTGGTCGACTCGGAGACGCTGTGGGATGTCGCCATGGAGGCGCTGTACACCCGGCTGGGCGGGGTCCTCACCCCGGAGGTGCGGGCCGCGACGGTCGGCGGCTCCGAGCAGACCACCATGCGCATCGTCTACACCGACCTGGGCCTGCCGCTGGACGCGGCGGCGATGACGGAGTCGGCGCGCTGGCTGCACGACTGCGCCGCCGGGCTGTTCGGCGCCGGCCTGCCCTGGTGCCCCGGCGCGCGGGAGCTGCTGGGCGCCCTGGCCGCCCAGCAGGTCCCGATGGCGCTGGTCACCAACACCCCGCGTGAGCTGGCCGAGCTGGCCCTGGACAGCATCGGCCGGGACTACTTCGCCGCGATCGTCTGCGGGGACGAGGTGGCCCACGGCAAGCCGGCACCGGACCCGTACCGGCGGGCGGCCGCCCTGCTCGACGTCGACCCGGGCCGCTGCCTGGCCGTGGAGGACTCGCCGACCGGCGCTGCCGCGGCCGAGGCGGCGGGCTGCCCGGTGCTGCTGGTGCCCGGCAAACTCACGGTGCCGACCGGCCCGCGCCGCCGCCGGGTGGGCTCGCTGGCCGGGCTCTCGGTCGCCGACCTGCGGAGCATCCACGCCGGGCTGGCGCCGGTCGACGAGCCGGCCGGCTGAGCGAAACCGCCGTGACTTTCTTCCGCCTCGCGTGACACAATCGCTGGCCGTGAAGACCTTCGAGGCGTTATTCGCCGAACTGGCCGATCGGGCCGCCACCCGCCCGGCCGGCAGCGCCACCGTGGCCGCGCTGGACGCCGGCGTGCACAGCATCGGCAAGAAGGTCCTCGAAGAGGCCGGTGAGGTGTGGCTGGCCGCCGAACACGAGTCCGACGACGCGCTGGCCGGCGAGATCAGTCAGCTGCTGTACTGGACCCAGGTGCTGATGGTCGCGCGCGGGCTCAGCATCCACGACGTGTACCGGAAGCTGTGAGCGCGATGCTGCGGGTCGCCGTCCCCAACAAGGGGGCGCTGAGCGAGTCGGCCGCCGAGATCCTGGCCGAGGCCGGCTACCGGCGGCGCACCGACGCCAAGGACCTGACCGTCATCGACCCGGCCAACAAGGTCGAGTTCTTCTTCCTGCGGCCCAAGGACATCGCGATCTACGTCGGCTCCGGCGAGCTCGACTTCGGCATCACCGGGCGCGATCTGGCCGCCGAGTCCGGTGCGCCGGTGCGGGAACGGCTGGCGCTGGGCTTCGGCGCGTCCAGCTTCCGGTACGCCGCCCCGGCCGGCCGGGACTGGACCGTCGCCGACCTGGCCGGAAGACGGATCGCCACCGCCTACCCGAATCTGGTGCGAAAAGACTTGGCAGACAAGGGTATTCAGGCGACGGTGATCCGGCTGGACGGTGCGGTGGAGATCTCGATTCAGCTCGGGGTGGCCGACGCGATCGCCGACGTGGTCGGGTCCGGGCGCACGCTCGGGCTGCACGGGCTGGTGGCGTTCGGCGAGTCGCTCTGCGATTCGGAGGCGGTGCTGATTGAGGGCGTCGCACCGAACGGCCGCAGCGCCGAGGTGGCCGCGTCGCGCGACCAGCTGGCGGCGCGGGTGCAGGGCGTGGTCTTCGGCCAGCAGTACCTGATGCTGGACTACGACTGTCCGCGCTCGGTGCTCGACGACGCCACCGCGATCACCCCGGGGCTGGAGTCGCCGACGATCGCGCCGCTGGCCGATCCGGACTGGGTCGCGGTGCGGGCGCTGGTTCCGCGCCGGGGGATCAACGCGATCATGGACGACCTGGCCGCCATCGGCGCCAAGGCCATCCTGGCGTCGGACATCCGGTTCTGCCGGTTTTGATCGTCTTTTCGTCGTCGCCGATACCGCAGGCCACCGGCGTGTTAGCGTCCGGTGGTGACGCATTTCATCGTCCTGCTGTTCGCCTTGCTGATCGGGGTGGTCGCCGGTCTGCGCTCGCTGACCGCCCCGGCCGTGGTCGCCTGGGCCGCATTCCTGCACTGGATCAACATGGACGGCACCTGGGCGGCCTGGCTGGCCCACCCGGTGACGGTCACCGTGTTGACCGTGCTGGCGGTCGCCGAACTGATCTTCGACGCGCTGCCCAATGTGCCGCATCGGGTGCGGGTGACGCCGTTCTTCGTCCGGATCGTGCTGGGCGCGTTCGCCGGTGCGGTGATCGGCACCGCGTGGAACTTCCCGTGGGGCAGTCTGGGCGCCGGGATGATCGGGGCGGTGCTCGGCACCGTCGGTGGCTACCGGGCGCGCCAGCGGCTGACCGCCCGAAACGAGGAGCACGACCTGCCGGTGGCGCTGCTCGAAGACGCGGTCGCGGTGCTCGGCGGGATCGGCATCGCGGCGCTGACGGCGCTGCCGCTGTGAGCTAGCGGCCGCAGAGCCGCTGCACCAGGATGGTCTGCGCCGACGTTCCGATGAACCCGGTGCGGTCGAACAACTCCGCGGTGGTCACCCCGATCCCGTCCGGGCCGATCGACGCGCGGGCGCGCAGCCCGAAATCCGCCCCGGACGGCAGCCGGTGCAGATGCACGACGGTGTCGGTGTTCATGAAGGTGAACTCGCGGAAGTCCAAGGCCGCACCGACCCCGTTGGCCGAGTCGACCACCATCGCCAGCCGCTGCAGCGGCGTCGTCTCGTCGGTGTCGACCAGGTGCACCGTCGGGGTGAGCCAGGAGACCGCGGTGCCGTCGGCGGTGTCCGGCTGCGGCCGCCAGTCCACCGAGTGAAAGTAGCCGCTGGCGTCTTCGAACCAGGGCAGCGGAGGCTGCCGCGGACCCTCGTCCAGCGGCGCGTGCCGGTCGGT
>NZ_JBYCLB010000459.1:0-3251 GCF_057473705.1 Mycobacterium sp. TH-M15
GCACCAAACGGCCGTGGAACGTCCGGCAGAACTACTTCGCCGACGCCGTCGACTACCACCTGGACCGGATCACCGAGTCGATGGTGTTCGGCCGGGCCGTAGATCGCACGGAGCTGGCCGGCTAGGGGTTGACCGGGGTCCTCGCTAGGCGACCCGGGCGGCCGTGACGTCGGCGTCGGCGGAGAGCAGCGACCAGCCGTCCAGCGCGTCGGCGGCGGCGCGGTCGCCGGCGCCGATGGTGAGCGTGTCGGCACCGAGATCCGCGTCCCACACCGCCGCGGCGACCGCCCGGACGACCGACAGTCCGTCGTCGTCGGCGCGGCCACCGGCCGCGTGGACCGTCACGGCCGAGTCCTCGACCGCCACCTCCCACCCGGGCTGTGCCGAGACCGCCAGCACGTCCTCGTCGACGTGCAGCGACCGCAGGTCGTGGCCGACGTAGGTCGGGCGCTGTCCCGGCCGGGCCGCGATCAGGTCCGCCACCGTGTGCGCGCCGCTGAGCACCATCAGGCTGGGCACTCCGGCCGCGTTCGCACCGGCGATATCGGTGTCCAGCCGGTCACCCACCATCAACGGCGCGCGGAAGTCGTCGCGCGCCGCCGCTTCGACGATCATCGCCGGCGCCGGCTTGCCGGCCAGCTGCGGCTCGGCCTCGGTGGCCGCCTGCAGCGCCGCCACCATCGAGCCGTTGCACGGCACCAGACCACGCTCGGTGGGGATCGTCCGATCCAGATTCGCCGCCACCCACAGCGCGCCGTCCCGGATCGCCAGCGTCGCCTCGGCCAAGTCGGACCAGTTGGTCTCGAAGCTCAGCCCCTGCACCACCGCGGCCGGGCCGTCGCTGTGCTTGCCCACCGGCTGGAGGCCGACCGCGACGACCTCGTCGACCAGCGCCTGGGTGCCGACCACCAACACCCGCGAGCCGACTGACAGCTGGGTGGCCAGCAGCCGCGCCGCACTCTGCGCACTGGTGGCCAGGTCGTCGGCGACGGCCTTGAACCCGAGTTCCCGCAGGTGCGCCGCCCCCTCCTCCGGGGTACGCGACGCGTTGTTGGTGACGAACAGCTTGCGGCCGGGCGCGTCGTCGAGCGCCTGGACCGCCCCTTCGGTGGTCTGCTCGCCCCGGTAGAGCGTCCCGTCCAGGTCCAGCAGCAGACAATCCTGTTTACGCGCGAGAGTAGACAATGTGAAATTACTCCATTTCGTCGATATCAGGTCGAGGATTTGCGGCACATCGTTTCGCCGAAACCGGTGGGCCTGCGAATTCAGCAGATCACGAGAACATAACGGAGACGCTACCACGGGCGTGGCGGCCCGGCCGCGGTCCGTTCACCGGGATCGCCCTGTGCGACCTGCGCATACAGGGCGTTGAACGCCGACAGGGAACGCGAACCGTGAGATATGTCACCGTGGTTCGCGCCATGTGAGCGGCCTCTCGATAAAAGATCGAAACGCGGTCGGGCCTGCGGGTTCCGGACGCGTCGGATATTGCATGGTCGGAAATTCCGATGCTTTGATTTCGGCGAGGCGAACTGGTTGTCAATTCCCTGTGAACATCGTCCGATCGCCCGCCCCGCAGGTCCACGGGGTCGGCGGTCTGCTCACTCCGCGTGGAACATGTTCGGTCGCTCACGCACGGCCGGTCGACCATCGGGTCGCCCCTAGGGTGGCATCCATGACGTCGCCCCTAGGGTGGCATCCATGACACCGACACTGCGCCAACCGCGAATCGCCGTCTTCGGCGGAGGGTCCTGGGGGACGACCGTCGCGTCGACCTGTGCTCGCCGGACACCGACGCTGCAGTGGGTCCGGTCCACGGCGACCGCAGGGGAGATCAACGACACGCACACCAACACCCGCTACCTGGGCACCGGGGTGCAGCTGTGCGACGCACTGCGGGCGACCACCGACTTCGCCGAGGCCGCCGGCTTCGCCGACGTCGTCGTGATGGCGGTCCCCTCGCACGGCTTCCGCGCCGTGCTCACCGAACTCGCCGCCGAACTGCGGCCGTGGGTTCCGGTGGTGTCGGTGGTCAAGGGGTTGGAGCAGGGCACCAACCTGCGGATGTCGGAGGTCGTCGACGAGGTGCTGCCCGGGCACCCGGCCGGCATCCTGGCCGGGCCGAACATCGCCCGCGAGGTGGCCGAAGGCTATGCGGCGGCGGCCGTGCTGGCCATGCCCGACCAGCATCTGGCCGCCGAGCTCGCGTCGTTGTTCCGCACCAGGATGTTCCGGGTTTACAACACCGACGACGTGATCGGCGTCGAGATGGCCGGCGCACTGAAGAACGTGTACGCGATCGC
The DNA here is from genome assembly GCF_057473705.1 of Mycobacterium sp. TH-M15. NCBI lineage: Bacteria > Bacillati > Actinomycetota > Actinomycetes > Mycobacteriales > Mycobacteriaceae > Mycobacterium > Mycobacterium sp. TH-M15. Next base: position 2,304 of record NZ_JBYCLB010000459.1, read on the forward strand.
CGTCGGGATGGGCCACGCGCTGGGGATCGGCGCCAACACCGAGGCGATGGTGATCGCCCGGTCGGTACGGGAGATGGCCAAACTCGGTGAGGCGATGGGCGGCGCCCGCGACACCTTCGCCGGGCTGGCCGGCATCGGCGACCTGGTCGTCACCTGCACCAGCGAACAGAGCAGAAACCGCCGCGTCGGGGAGCAACTCGGCGCGGGCAAGTCGGTCGCCCAGATCGTCGAGTCGATGGATCAGGTCGCCGAGGGGATCCGGGCGGTGGGCGCCATCATGAAATTCGCCGACAAGTACGACCTGAACATGCCGATCGCCCGCGAGGTCGACCGGGTGGTCAACCACGGATCCACCGCTCGCGACGCCTACCGCGGCCTGATCGCCGAGACGCCGGGCCACGAGGTGCACGGCTCCGGGTTCTGACGTCTTCGTCGAGGATCCGCACGGTCGGCGAGCACGCCACCGATCTGCACAGCGCGGCAATCACGTTCGCGGCGATGGAGCAGAAGCACGCCGCCGCGCTCAGCCTGCCGGCGCTGAGCGACCCGGGCGACTCCGCCGCCGACGGCTGAGTTCGCCAACTGCCGGTGCGGGGGCGGCAGCCGCAATACGCTGATCGTCATGGCGACCGCACTCCGGAAACCGACGGTGGTGGTGCTGGGCGGCGGCTCGTGGGGCACCACCGTCGCGTCCATCTGTTCCCGACGGACTCCGACCCTGCAGTGGGTGCGCTCCACCGAGACCGCCAACGACATCAACGACAACCACCGCAACAGTCGCTACCTCGGTGACGAGGTGGTGCTCTCCGGCACCCTGCGCGCCACCACCGACTTCACCGAGGCCGCCCGCAACGCCGACGTCGTCGTGATGGCGGTCCCCTCGCACGGCTTCCGCGCCGTGCTCACCGAACTCGCCGCCGAACTGCGGCCGTGGGTTCCGGTGGTGTC
>NZ_JBYCLB010000460.1:0-2777 GCF_057473705.1 Mycobacterium sp. TH-M15
TCACCCCGTTCAGCCAGCCCCCGCAGGCCACCACCCCCACCACCCCGGCCGCCGCCGGCGGCCGGTCCGGGGCCGGCGCCGTGGCCGGCCACGGCCAGGCCGTCTCCAGCGCGATCACCCAGAACCTGCAGGCGCTGACCGCGCCGACCGCCGCCGGGGTGGCCGCATCCGGGTTCGAACTCGCCGTCGCCGGTGTCGAGTTGGTGGTGGACGCGGTCGGCACCTTCGGCATCGACGTGCTCGGCACCTTCATGGTCGACGTGCTCGGCGCGGCCGAGATCGGCGCCGAGCTGCTGCCCATTACTGGGCTGGCCGGGCTGGCCAACTCGGTGGTCCCGGTGGCGGCCCGGGTCGGCGGGGCAGCGTTGGTCAGCAGCCTGTCGGTGCCGCAGGCCTGGACCGTGCCGGCGTCAGCGGCATCCACAGCGGCCGCGGCGGCGGGCACGGTGCTGCCGGCGGCCGCGGCGGCCGCCGCCGGCGAGGCGGCGGTCCCGCTCGGAGAGATGGCCACCGCGGGCCTGGCCGGCCGGGCCACCGCGGGCATCGGCCGGTCCGGTGGTCCCGCCGGCCGGGCCACCGGCAAGCCGAGCAAGCCGCAGCTGGCGACGGAGCGGCTGCGGCCGAGCTTCGGCCTGCTGATGGGCGCCGACATCGAGCTGCGCGAACTGGCCGAGCTGCGCAGCGAGGGCGTGCTGACCGACGAGGAGTACGTCGCGGAGAAGAGGCTCCTGGTCGGCCGGTAGGCCTCCCGGGCGCACCTACAACAGGGTGGCCTGCTCCGGCTGCGGCTCGGCCGCCACGATCAGCTTCGGACCGTCGTTGCGCACGCTGTTGACCAGCGGTGACACCTCGCGCACCGCGATCGGCGCCAGCTCCGGCGGCCGGGTCAGCAGCGCCGGGTCCAGCGGCGCGTCCGGACCCAGCCAGCCGTCGAAGTCGGGTTCGGCCAGCAGCAGCGGCATCCGGTCGTGGATGCCGGCCAGCTTGCCGACCGCGGCGGTGGTGACGATGGTGCAGCTCAGCAGCGGCGAAGCCGAGCGCGACACCCGCCACATCGACCACAGCCCGGCCGCGAACAGCGTCTGCCCGTCGCCGCCGGAGATGTAGTACGGCGTCTTGCCGGCCTTCCTGCCGTCCGGGGTGTTCGGGTTGACCCGCCACTCGTAGAACCCGTCCATCGGGACCAGGCAGCGTCTCTGCGCGGCGCTGACCCTAAACACCGGCGAGGTCAGCACCGTCTCGGCGCGCGCGTTGATCAGCAGCGGGCCGCCGCCCGCGGGCGCCCCGTCCGGCCCGGCCTTCACCCACGGCGGCACCAGCCCCCAGCGCATCAGCCGGATCCGCCGGGTCGGCTCGTCCTCGGGGTCGCCGTGCCGGCAGACCACGGTTGCCACCGCCGACGTCGGCGCCACGTTGTAGTTCGGCGCGGGGGCCGGCACCGCTGGAATCTCATTGACGGCCTGCAGCTGCTCGGCGAGCCGCGCCGGGTCGGTGGTCATCGCGAAACGCCCGCACATGCCTTCCATGGTGGCAGAACTGGCAGGATGAAGCGGTGACGCTCTGGCCGGCACCGACGATCTCGACGCCCGTGGACGCGACGGTGACCGTGCCCGGCTCCAAATCCCAGACCAACCGGGCGTTGGTGCTCGCCGCGCTCGCCGCCACCCAGGGGCGCGGCGAATCGACCATCGGCGGGGCGCTGCGCAGCCGCGACACCGACCTGATGATCGCCGCGCTGGGCGGCCTGGGCGTGGCGGTCCGCGGCGACGGCAGCGAGCTGACCGTCGGCGGCGCCGTCTCCCCCGGCCCGGCCACCCGCATCGACTGCGGCCTGGCCGGCACCGTGCTGCGGTTCGTGCCGCCGCTGGCGGCGCTGGGCACCGCGACGGTGACCTTCGACGGCGACGAGCAGGCCCGGGTCCGCCCGATCGCCCCGCTGCTGGCGGCGATGCGCGGCCTCGGCATCGACGTCACCGGCGACCGGCTGCCGTTTTCGGTCCGCGGTGCCCGGTCGATCGCCGGCGGCGACGTGCGCATCGACGCCTCGGCCTCGTCGCAGTTCGTCTCCGGGCTGCTGCTGGCCGGCGCGGCGTTCACCGCCGGGCTGACCGTGGTGCACGACGGTCCGGCGCTGCCGTCCGCGCCGCACATCGCGATGACGGTCGCCATGCTGCGCCAGGCCGGGGTCGACATCACAGCCGACGCCACCGCCGACCGCTGGCGGGTGCGCCCGGGTGTCGTGGCGGCCCGGCACTGGGCGATCGAGCCGGACGTCTCCAACGCGGTGCCGTTCCTGGCGGCGGCGCTGGTCACCGGCGGAACCGTACGCATCACCGGCTGGCCGGCGGCCAGCGTGCAACCGGCCGCGACCGTCGTCGACATCCTGAAGAGGCTGGATGCGGTTGTCCGCCAGCATGGTTCGCATCTGGAGGTGCGCGGTCCGGCGAGCTACCCCGGGTTCGACGTCGACCTGCACGACGTCGGCGAGCTGGCCCCGGCGGTGGCGGCGCTGGCCGCGCTGGCCGCCGACGGATCGGTGTCGCGGCTGACCGGCATCGCCCACCTGCGCGGCCACGAGACCGACCGGCTGGCCGCGCTGACCACCGAGATCAACCGGCTCGGCGGCCACTGCACCGAGGCCCCGGACGGTCTGGTGATCACCGCGACGCCGCTGCGCGGGGGAACCTGGCGCTCCTACGCCGATCACCGGATGGCGATGGCCGGTGCCATCGTCGGTCTGCGCACCCCCGGTGTCCGAGTGGCCGACGTCGGCACCA
>NZ_JBYCLB010000461.1:0-2151 GCF_057473705.1 Mycobacterium sp. TH-M15
TGCCGTACGGCGAGACCTCGTGGGTGCGGGTCACCGCGACCGGCACCGACGACGGCTCGCCCGGGGTGCAGTTCGGCATCACCGACCTGTCGATCACCCAGTACGACGCGGCCGGGGCGGCTCACCCGGTCGACCTGCGGCACACCGTGCTGGTGCCGGCAGCGCCGGCCGGCGCGGAGGTGGCGCGGTGGGACCTCGGCGCCGGGATGTCCGGCCGGCCCGGCTGCGCGGCGGCGCCAGACGCCCTCCGCTGCGCGGCGTCGATGATGCTCGACCCCGAGGAACCGGCCACCTTCAGCCGAACCCTGAACGTGTCGCGCCCGACATCGGTGACACCGACACTGTGGGTGCGGGCCCGGCACGGCCCCAACCTGGCCGACCTGGTGCACCAGCCGGGCACCCTGCGCGCCCGCGGCGACGCCGACCTGCTCGACGTGCAGGGCTCCGGCTACGCCGCCACCGACGGCGACCCGGCCACCGCGTGGACCGCCCCGCAGCGAGCCATCGCCGGCCGGACCGCGCCCACCCTGACCATCACGCTGCCGCACCCCGAGCGGGTCAGCGGGCTGCGGCTGGCCGGGGCGCTCTCGCCGGTGCCGACCCGGCCGACGCTGGTCGCCGTCGACCTGGGCGCCGGACCGCAGGTCCGGGAGTTGGGCACCGACCGGGTGCAGACCGTCGCTCTGCGGCCGCGGCTCACCGACACCGTCACGCTCAGCGTGCTGGGTTGGCAGGACGTCATCGACCGGACCGCGCTCGGCTTCGATCAGCTCAAGCCGCCGGGGCTGGCCGAGATCGAGGTGCTCGGCGCCGACGGTCGTCCGATCGCGGCCGCCGACGCCGCCGGCAACCGGGCCCGCCGGGTCACCGTCGACTGCGATCACGGCCCGGTGATCGCGATCGCCGGACGGTTCGTGCACACGTCGATCTCCACCACGGTGGGGGCGCTGCTGGACGGCGACCCGGTGCCGGCGCAGGTCTGCGACCGCCACCCGATCGCCCTCCCCCCGGGCCGGCAGGAGCTGCTGATCAGCCCGGGGGCGACGTTCGTCGTGGACAGCGCCGAGCTCACCGGCGCCGCCGCCGACCCGGCCGACGGCACCGTCGCGGTGGCCCCGGCGGTCACCGGGGTGTGGACCGCGGCGCTGCGCCAGGTCCGGCTGACCGGTGCGGCGACGCCCCGGGTGCTGGTGGTCCCGGAGAGCGTCAACCCGGGCTGGGTGGCCCGCACCGACGCCGGGACCCGGCTGATGCCGGTGACGGTCAACGGATGGCAGCAGGGCTGGCTGCTGCCGGCGGGTACCGCCGACGCGGTCACCCTGACGTTCGAGTCCAACCGGCTCTACCAGGCCGCGCTGGCCGGCGGGCTGGCGCTGCTGCCGCTGCTGGCCATACTGGCCTTCTGGCCAGGGACGGGTCGGCGCCGGCGGGACCGGGTCGACGACCCGGCGCCGGCCCGGCCGTGGACGCCGCCCCGCTGGCTGGCGGTGACCGCGGCGCTCGGGGTGGGCACGCTGATCGGCGGCCTCGGCGGGCTGGCCGTGTTCGGCACCGCAGTCGGCCTGCTATACCGGCTGCGCGACCGTGACCGGGTCGGTGACGCGACGACGCTGGGGCTGAGCGCGGGCGGGTTGATCGCCGCCGGGGTGGTGCTGAGCCGGCATCCGTGGCACTCGGTGGACGGCTACATCGGTCACTCCGCGGGTGTGCAACTGCTGGCGTTGGTCTCGCCGGCGACGCTGACGGCGGCGGCCGTGCTGTCGCCCCGTCGGCCATCCACCGAATAGTGGCAGGCTGGACCCGGTACCCGCAGAACGCAGAACGCAGAACGCAGAAGGAGGTCAGCGTGCCCTCGACAGCCCCCGCAGGCATCGCGACGATCAACCCGGCCACCGGCGAGACGGTCAAGACATTCACCGCGGCCACCGACGAGCAGGTCGACGCCGCGATCACGCGGGCCGCAGCCCGGTTCGCCGGGTACCGGCAGACCGGCTTCGCCGAGCGGGCTCGCTGGATGCACGCCACCGCCGACCTGCTGGAGGCCGAGGCCGACGAGGTGGCGGCGATGATGACGTGCGAGATGGGCAAGACGCTGCGATCGGCCCGAGCCGAGGCGCTGAAGTGCGTCGCCGGGTTCCGGTTCTACGCCGA
>NZ_JBYCLB010000462.1:0-5824 GCF_057473705.1 Mycobacterium sp. TH-M15
CGACATTCCGACCCTTCCGGGGTCCTGGTGGGGGTGGTCGGCGCCGACTAACATCCGCGGGATCTGCCCCCCGCGTTCGCACGCGGCGACGTTGGCCCGCTGGGTGTGTTCGTCGCCGGCGCCGCCGGCGACGTAGGACCACACCGACTGCGGCATCGCGGCGGCCGCCTTGGCTTCCAGGTCGGCGAAGGCCATCGGCAGCGACGGCACCACCCCGGCCAGGCCCTGCAGGTAAATCTCGAACTGATAGTCGCCGAACGCCATAACCCGCCAGCCTAGCTTGCTTCGGCCGCGGCGAGCTCTCTCTTCCACTGCCGGAACGTCTCCTCGGTGCGGCCGCGCCGCCAGTAGCCGGAGATCGATGCCCATTTAGCGTCCACGGCGCGCTCCTTGCGGACGTATGGGCGCAGGTTGTGCATCACCGCCTGGGCCTCGCCGTGGATGAAGACCTGCACCTGGCCCGGCAGCCACTGGGCGCTGGTGACCGCCTCGATCAGCGGCGCGTTGTCGCCGGCGCGGTCCTGGCCGACCAGGTCGGCGCGCCCACCCCGATGGACCCAGTTCAGCTCGACGCCCGGCGGTGCCCCCAACTCGATCTCATGTTCCGGTCCGGCGACCTCGACGAAGACCTTGCCCACCGCGTCGGCCGGCAACGCGTCGAGCGCCGCGGCGACCGCCGGCAGCGCGCTTTCGTCGCCGGCCAGCAGGTGCCAGTCGGCGGCCGGGTCGGGGGCATAGGCTCCGCCGGGCCCCATCAGGTAGACCGGCTGGCCGGGCCGGGCACCGGACGCCCACGGTCCGACGACCCCGTGGTTGCCGTGCACGGTGACGTCGATGCTCAGCTCGCCGACGGCCGAGTCGGCGCTGCGCACCGTCATGGTCCGGATCACCGGCCGCTTCCTGGCCGGCAGCGCGTCGAAGCTGTCCAGGGTCAGCGGCCGGGGAAGCGCGTCCACGTCGGCGTCGACGAAGACGATCTTGACGTAGGAATCGGTGAACAGGCTGGGCGTGAAGGTGTCGAACCCCGGTCCCGGCCCACCCTGGCGCAGCACCACCCGCACCAGGTGCGGTGCCAACGGCTCGGTGCGGACCACGTCGAACCGGTGTACTGGCCGTCCTGCCACACTGTCCTCCCGTCGGTCGCGGCAAACGCACACCGACTATACGAGTCACCGGCGGCTACCGGCCGGGCCGGCCGATCCGCCACCGTCCGTCGCGACACTCGGCCAGGCCGGCGACCTCCAGCATCGCCAACGGCCCGAGCACCTGGGCCGGCGGCAGCCCGGACCCGATCGCGACCTGGTCGACCGTGGCCACGCCGCGACCGGGCAGCGCCTCATACACCTGACGCTGCAGATCGGAGAGTGCGTCCAACGGCGTGACCGGCCGCGGCGGCTCCTCGGCGAGTTCGCCGATCCGGCCCACCAACTCGACCACCTCCTCGGCACGGGTGACCAGGTGCGCACCGGCCCGCAGCAGCACGTGACACCCCGCCGACGCCGCGCTGGTCACCGGCCCGGGCACCGCGGCCACCGGCCGGCCCAGCTGCCGTGCCCAGGCGGCGGTGTTGGCCGCACCGCTGCGCAACCCGGCTTCCACCACCACCGTCGCTCCGGCGAGAGCGGCCACCAGGCGATTACGGGTCAAGAACCGGTGCCGGGCCGGGCGGGTACCCGTCGGGTACTCGGTCACCAACAGCCCGTGTTCGGCGAGACGGTGCAGCAGCGCGGAATGCCCTGCAGGATAAGCGATATCGAGTCCTCCGGCGAGCACCGCAGCGGTGATCCCCTCGGCGGCCAGCGTCGCGCGGTGCGCCGTCCCGTCGATCCCGTAGGCCCCGCCGGAGACCACCGCGACGTCGCGTTCCGTCAGCCCGGCGGCCAGGTCGGCGGTGATGTACTCGCCGTAGCCGGTGCTCGCCCGGGTGCCGACCACCGCCGCGGCCCGCTCGGTCAACTCGTCCAGCCGGATCGGCCCGCGGGCCCACAGCACCGTCGGGACATGGCACGGCGGTTTCGCCTCGCCGCCACGACCGCGGAAGGCCGCGAACGCCAGGGTGGGCCACTCGTCGTCGGCGGGAGTGATCAACCGGCCGCCGCGTCCGGCAAGCAGCTCCAGATCGTCGGCCGCCGAATCGATCTCCCGCCGCGCCTCGGTTCGTCTGGCCAGCTCGTCGTCGACCCGACGACACCGGATGCGGTCGGCGGCTTCGGCCGGTCCGACCGCGGCCACCAAGGCGGTCAGCTCCGGGCACGGCGGCTCGACCACCCGGGACAGATACGCCCACGCGCGTCGTTCGTCGGCGGTGCGGCTCACCGCGCCAGCCCCGGCTGACGGAAGCTCAGTGCGGTCGCCACCTCGTCGGCCCCGGGAGAACCGCGGCCGGCCAGATCGGCCAGCGTCCAGGCGACCCGCATCGTCCGGTTGGCGCCGCGGATCGACAGCAGGCCGCGATCGAGCCCGGCCCGCAGCGGGGCCATGGCGGCGTCGCTGAGCCGAAACTTGCGGCGCAGCAACGCGCCGTTGACTTCGGCGTTGGTGTGAAAGCCGTGCGGACCCCAGCGGTGCGCGGCAGCCGCGCGCGCCGTGGCCACTCGGCTGCGAACCTGGGCGGTCGACTCCCCGTCGGTAGCGGAGAACGCACCCGCGCGCACCGTGTGCATCTGCACCCGCAGGTCCACTCGGTCCATCAGCGGACCGGACAGCTTGCCCAGGTAACGCCGCCTCTCCAGCGCCGTGCAGGTACAGTCCCGCGGATTGGTCGGTGCGCACGGGCACGGGTTGGCGGCCAGCACCAACTGAAACCGGGCCGGGTAGCGGGCCACCCCGTCTCGCCGAGCCAGCCGGACCTCGCCGTCCTCCAGCGGGGTGCGCAGCGCCTCCAGGACGCTGACTCTGATCTCGGCGCACTCGTCGAGGAAGAGGACGCCCCGGTGTGCCCGGCTCACCGCGCCCGGCCGGGCCATCCCGGATCCCCCGCCGACCAGCGCGGCGACGGTGGAGCTGTGGTGCGGGGCGATGAACGGCGGCCGGGTGATCAGCGGCTCGGCGTCCGACAGCAGGCCGGCCACCGAGTGCACCGCGGTGACTTCCAGCGCCTCATCGTCGGTCAGCGTCGGCAGCAGACCCGGTAGTCGCTGCGCCAGCATGGTTTTGCCAACACCCGGCGGACCGGTCAGCATCAGGTGATGCGCCCCGGCCGCGGCCACCTCCACCGCGAACCGGGCCTGGGCCTGTCCGACCACGTCGGACAGGTCGACGACCGGCGGGGTAGCCGGCGGTGCGGCCACCACCCGGTCCTGCAGCCGCTCGGCTCCGGCGAGCCAGCCGCGCAGCTGGGTCAGGGTCTGCACGCCGTGGACGTCGATTCCGTCCACCAGGCTGGCCTCGGCCAGGTTGTCGGCCGGCACCACCGCCTGCGACCAGCCGCCGTCCCGGGCCGCGAGCACCGCCGGCAGCACCCCGCGTACCGGCCGGACCCGCCCGTCCAGCGCCAACTCACCCAGTAGCACCGCGGTCTGCAGCCGCCGCCACGGCTTGCTGCGGCCCGCCGAGAGCACCGCCGCGGCCAGCGCCAGGTCGTAGACAGAGCCCATCTTCGGCAGCGTCGCCGGCGACAGCGCCAGGGTCAGCCGGGCGGCCGGCCACCGTTGACCGCTGTTGGTGATCGCCACCCGGACCCGCTCGCGCGACTCCTGCAGCGCGGCGTCGGGCAGCCCCACCAGGTACACGCTCGGCAGGCCGGAGGCGATGTCGGCCTCGATCTCCACGATCCGGCCGTCCAGACCGAGCACCGCCACCGAGAACGCCCGTCCGAGCGGCAGCTCAGCCCACTCCCGGCAGGTGGATGATCTCCGGCCTCCGGCAGCGCCCGATCCGCACCCCGATCACGTCGATGCGAATCCCCGGCCACCGCCGGTCCTGGCCTTCGAGCCACAAGCCGGCCAGCCGCCGCAACCGGCGCAGCTTCGCCGCCGACACCGCGTAGCGCAGGCCGCCGAAGCCGTCCCCGGTGCGGGTCTTCACCTCGATGAACACCACCGCGCCGCCGGCCGGGTCGACGGCGATCACATCCAGCTCGCCGTACCGGCACCGCCAGTTGCGGGCCAGGATCCGCCAGCCCAAGCCGGCAACCCGGTCGACGGCGAGCTGTTCACCAAGTGCCCCCAGCTCGGCACGCGTCCATGTCGCCATGGCGGTCAGCTTGCGGGCCGATGCCGACACGGCGTGGTCGGCCAGGGCCGGAAACGCCGATAACGCGGGCGGTTATCCCCAATCCTGCCGTCATCCACAACCGTCGGCGCGGTGGGAGCGGCGCGCTGGACGCGGCCCGCGGGGGGACACGGCCCGGAGGAGGCGGCGTGGAGGAGACCCGGCTAACCCGCGGCGGTCCGCCGGCGCACCGCCAGAATCAGTGGGATGGCCGCGAATTGGGCGACCATCACGAACCCGACGACGACGCCCAGCGACACCCCGAACAGCGCACCGATCACCGCGCTGCCGGCGAACCAGGCGACGCCGTAGCCGCCGGTGAACAGCCCGTAGGCCGAAGCGCGCCGGTTCGCGGGCACCATCGGGGCCACCGCCGCCGGGATGATCGATTCGTGCACCCCCATGCCCAGCCCCCACAGGCAGCTGCCGATCAGCGCGGGCCAGAAGCCGCCGAGGAACACCAGCGGTGCGTAGAGCGCCGCCACCGCGGTCAGTGGGACCAGCAGGCCGATGCCGTACCGGTCGAACAGCTTGCCGAATACCAACGACCCGGTGCCGGACACCCCCATCGCGGCGGCGTAGCAGATCGGGATGTAGGTCGCCGCAACGGTTCCAACCTGCTGGAAGTGGTAGGCCATGATCGGGAAGTCGGCGAAGCCGGCCGCCGCCAGCGCGGCCGCGGACAGGTAGATCCAGAACACCCGGGGCAGCCGGTCGGTCGCCATCGCGGTGGTCACCGGCTCCAGCTCCTCCGGATGCGGATACAGTGCCCGCGCAACGGCCAGCAGCGACAACATCACCGCCGCCGGAACCGCCAGGGCGGCGAAGGCGAACCGGTAGTCGTCGTGGGTGGCGGTGACGACGAACGCGACCGCCAGCGGCCCGAACATCGCGCCGAACTGGTCGAGCGCCTCGTGCACACCGAAGCCCCAGCCGTACCCCAGTCGTCTGGCCGCGTGGGCGAGCATCGCGTCACGCGGCGGATTGCGGATCGCCTTGCCGACCCGCTCGAGAACGACCAGCACGGCCGCGACCTGCCAGCTGCCGGCCACCGCCAGCAGCGGCACCACCGACATCTGCAGCAGGTAGCCGCCGATGGTGATCGGCCAGTATCTGCCGGTCCGGTCGGCGCCGCGCCCGGAGAACATCCGCAGGCCGTAGCCGAGCAGCTCACCGAAGCCGGTGATCACCGCGATCGCCAGCGCGCCGGCGCCGAGCAGACCCAGGAACTGGCCGACGATGCTGCGGGACGCCTCGTAGGTGAGATCGGCGAAGCAGCTCATCGCGCCGACCATCAGCACGAACTTCAGCGCCGGCGAGAAAGCCCGGCGGCCCGGGCGGACCGCCAACGGGCCACCCGGTCGGTGCCCGCCGGTGGGATCCGCGTCGCCGGGGCTCACACCAGATCCACCTTCACCCCGATGACCGTCACGGCGACGCCGGCGATGACCAGGCCCACCGCCCACACCGACCGCCGGCCGCCGACCTGGGCCGACAACAGCACGCCGAGTCCGCCGAGGGCCAGGATCGAGACCACCAGCGCTGTCCAGCTCGCTGTCGGCAACAGCGCCCCGGCAACCAACGGCAGCGCGGCGCCGGCGAAGCTGGAGAT
>NZ_JBYCLB010000463.1:0-2878 GCF_057473705.1 Mycobacterium sp. TH-M15
GGCGAGCAGAGCCGCACCGATGCCGCCGGCGGCGCCGGCGCCGGCCGCGGCGCTCACCGGGCGCCCGGCCGCCCGGTCGAGCTGCACCGCCCACGCCGCCAGGCGCTGCTCGAGCGCGGTGACCGTGGCGGGGTCGGCGCCCTTCTGCGGTCCGAACACGCGCGCCGACCCCCACGGGCCGAGCAGCGGGTACTCCACGTCGGAGGCGGCGACCACGTCGGTTGCGGCCAGCAGGCGACGCCCCGCGGCCAGCCCGCCGAGCTCGTCGACCAGGCCGCGGCCGCCGTCGGTGCTGGCACTGCCGCCCAGGCCGACCACGATCCGTTCGGCGCCGGCCCGCACCGCGGCGGCGATCAGTTGGCCGACCCCCCCGCTCTGCGCCGCCCACGCGGTCTCCGGCGACGGCGGCCCACCGATCAGGCCGAGCCCGCACGCCTGCGCACACTCCAGATACGCCGTCGCGGTGGCCGGGTCGAACACCCATTCCGCGGTGACGTCGTCGTCGAGCGGGCCGCTCACCCGCAGCTCCCGCAGCTCCCCCAGCCGGCTGGCCCGCACGGCCACGAAGCCGGGCCCACCGTCGGACTGCGGGGCGATGGTGAGCCGGTCGGACGGGCGGGTGCGATGCCAGCCGGCGGCGATGGTGGCCGCAGCCTGCACCGCGGTCAGCGTCTCCCCGTAACTGTCCGGGGCGATCAGCACCCGCAGCGGCGTCGGCGGAGCGGCGGACGTCGCCGCGCCGACCATACCCGCCATACCCGCAGCGTAATAAAGCCGCATCCGGGGCCAGTAGGCTGGCCGACATGAAGCTGCCGGGACGCCGGCGGGGCGACTCCGCCGCCGCCGAGGACTCCATCGAGCTGACCACCGCCGAAGACGCCGTCGAACTCACCGCTGACGCCGGGGCGTCCGCCCTGCAGACGACGGCGCCGAAGGGCCGGCCGACGCCCAGACGCGACGCGGCGCGGCGTCGCGGCCCGGTGGCGCCGGCACCGATGACCTCGGCCGAGGCGCGTGCCCGACGCAAGGCACTGGCCGGACCGAAGCTCAGCCGCGAGGAACGCCGCGCCCAGAAGGATCAGCGCCGGGAGCGGATGGCAGAGCGGCGGGACGGGATGCTGGGCGGCGACGAGAGGTACCTGACCGACCGCGATCGCGGACCGGTGCGCCGCTACGTTCGCGACGTGGTGGACGCGCGCTACAACGTCCTCGGCCTGTTCCTGCCCGCGGCGCTGGGCCTGCTGTTCATGACGATGGCGGCACCGGCTCCGCAGCTGCAGGTCTTCGTGTCGCTGGCGATGATGGTGCTGATGGCGGCGATGGCCGTGGACGGGGTGCTGCTGGCCCGCAAGGTGACCAAGCTGGTCGACGCCAAGTTCCCGGACAACGTCGAAAGCCGCTGGAAGCTGGGCTTCTACGCCGCCAGCCGGGCTTCGCAGCTGCGTCGTATGCGGGCGCCGCGACCGCTGGTGCGTCGCGGCGAACGGCTCGGCTGACCGTCGGGTGGGACCCGGACCCGTCGTGCTGGAGTTCGCACCGATCACACCGCCGGATCCGGCCACGGCCGCGGCGGCCCGGACCCGCCAGGACACGCTGGCCAAGCCGCCCGGCACGCTCGGCCGGCTGGAGGACCTGTCGGTGTGGGTGGCCGCCTGTCAGGGGCGCTGCCCGCCGCGGCAGTTTCAGCGGGTCCGGGTGGTGGTGGTCGCCGGGGACCACGGCGTGGCCGGCGCCGGGGTCTCCGCCTTCCCGTCGGAGGTGACCGCGCAGATGGTGGCCGCCATGGCCGCCGGCCGTGCGGCGATCAACGCGCTGGCCACCGTGGCGGGCGCCGAAGTCCGGGTGGTGGATCTGGCCGTCGACGCCGACCCGCCGACGGAACGGATCGGCCGGTACAAGGTCCGTCGCGGCAGCGGTGACATCCGGGTCGAGGACGCGCTGACCGCCGACGAGACGGTGGCCGCCGTCGACGCGGGCCGGAAGGTCGCCGACGACGAGGTCGACTCCGGCGCCGACCTGTTGATCGCCGGTGATATGGGCATCGGAAACTCCACCGCGGCAACGGCTCTGGTGGCCGCACTCACCGGCAACGAACCGGTGCGGGCGGTCGGGTACGGCACCGGTGTCGACGACGCCGGGTGGGCCCGGAAGGTGGCGGCGGTCCGCGACGCGCTGTTCCGGGCCCGGACGCTGACATCCGACCCGATCGGGCTGCTGGGCTGCTGCGGCGGGGCGGACCTGGCCGCGCTGGCTGGATTCTGCGCGCAGGCCGCGGCGCGGCGCACCCCGCTGCTGCTCGACGGGCTGGCGGTGACGGCGGCCGCGCTGGTCGCCGAGGAGCTGGCCCCCGGTGCCCGGAAGTGGTGGCGGGCCGGGCACCGCTCGACCGAGCCGGCGCACGGTTTGGCGCTGGCGCGGCTGGGTCTGGAGCCGATCCTGGATCTGGGAATGCGGCTGGGCGAAGGCACCGGCGCGGCGGTGGCGCTGCCGGTGCTGCGGTCGGCGGTGGCCGCGTTGGCGTCGACGGCCACCTTCGACGAGGCCGGAGTCGCCGGGCAGCCGTCGCCATGATCCGTTCGCTGGGGAGTGCGTTCGCATTCGCGACCGTGCTGCCGGTGCCCGGCCCGCCTCCGGTGGGCCGCGGCACGGTGACCGCGCTGCCGGTGGTGGGTGTCGCCCTGGGTGGGCTGGCCGCCGCGGTGACCTGGGCCGCCGGCTTGGCGTTCGGTGCGGGCAATCCGCTGACCGGGCTGCTGGCGGTGGCCGCGCTGCTGGTCGTGACCCGCGGGCTGCACATCGACGGGGTCGCCGACACCGCCGACGGGTTAGGCAGTTATCGCCCGCCCGCGGAGGCGCTGCGGGTGATGCGGGACGGGTC
>NZ_JBYCLB010000464.1:0-1931 GCF_057473705.1 Mycobacterium sp. TH-M15
CACCCCGCCGGCAGCGGCCACCTCGTACCGCCCGGCGGCACTGCCTTGGGCGGCGCCGATCGCCGCCTGCAGGCCGGAGCCGCACGCCTGTTGCAGGTCGAAGGCGGGCGGGTACGGCGAGAGCGCCGAGCCCAGCACACATTCCCGGATCAGGTTGAAGTCCCGGCTGTGCTTGAGCACCGCACCGCCGATCACCGCGCCGAGCCGCTCACCGGCCAGGTCGAACCGGTCCACCAGCCCGCCCAGCGCCGCGGTGAACATGTCCTGGTTGGACGCCTCGGCGTAGGCGCCGTCGGATCGGGCGAACGGAATTCGGTTTCCGCCCAGGACCGCAACACGACGATGCGGGTGGGTCTCGACGGGCTTGGCGGCGGATGCAGCGGGCACGGTATCTCCGGATGGTGTCGTCGGGTCTGCGTTGACTCGCAGACTGTCGGGGCCATACTACCCACAGTTCTTACTCTAGAGTAAGTTCGTTCTCGATCCGACGCCCAGTCAGGCGCACACGAACACGGAAGGCAGCTCAGTGGCCCCCAACGTCTCATCGGACCTGTTCTCCCAGGTGCTCAACTCCGCCCCCGGCTCGTTTCTGGCCAAGCAACTCGGCGTCCCGCAGGCCGAGAAGCTGCGCCGGTACCGCGCCGGCGACCCGCCGCTGGCCGGCCCGCTGCTGATCGGCGGTGCGGGCCGGGCGGCCGAGCCGCTGCGCACCGCCCTGGCCGACGACTACGACCTGGTCGGCGACAACCTCGGCGGCCGCTGGGCGGATTCGTTCGGCGGGCTGGTCTTCGACGCGACCGGAATCACCGAGCCGGCCGGGCTGAAAGCCCTGCACGACTTCTTCACCCCGCTGCTGCGCAACCTGGGCCGCTGCGCCCGGGTCGCGGTGATCGGCACCACCCCGGACCAGGCGGGGAGCAGCGACGAGCGGATCGCCCAGCGCGCGCTGGAGGGCTTCACCCGCTCACTCGGCAAGGAGCTGCAGCACGGCGCCACCGTGCAGCTGGTGTATCTGTCGCCGGACGCCAAACCCGGCGCCACCGGGATCGAGTCGACGATGCGGTTCATCCTGTCGGCGAAGTCGGCCTACGTCGACGGGCAGGTGTTCTACGTCGGCGCGGCCGACTCGACGCCACCGGCCGACTGGGACAGGCCGCTGGACGGCAAGGTGGCGATCGTGAC
Organism: Mycobacterium sp. TH-M15; assembly: GCF_057473705.1. Taxonomy (NCBI): domain Bacteria; kingdom Bacillati; phylum Actinomycetota; class Actinomycetes; order Mycobacteriales; family Mycobacteriaceae; genus Mycobacterium; species Mycobacterium sp. TH-M15. The sequence continues at coordinate 1,183 of NZ_JBYCLB010000464.1, forward strand.
CGGCGCGGCCCGCGGCATCGGCGCCACCATCGCCGAGGTGTTCGCCCGCGACGGCGCCGCCGTGGTGGCGATCGACGTGCCGGCGGCCGCCGAGCATCTCACCGAGACCGCGAACCGGGTGGGCGGCACCGCCCTGACCCTGGACGTCACCGCCGACGACGCGGTGGACGCCATCGTCGCGCACCTGAAAGAACATCACTCGGACCGAAACGGGGGCCACCTCGACATTTTGGTCAACAACGCCGGCATCACCCGCGACAAACTGCTGGCCAACATGGACGACGCCCGCTGGGACGCGGTGCTCGCGGTCAATCTGCTGGCGCCGCAGCGGCTCACCGAATGCCTGGTGAAAGCCGGCGCGATCGGCAACGGCGGCCGGGTCGTCGGGCTGTCGTCGATGGCCGGCATCGCCGGTAACCGCGGCCAGACCAACTACGCCACCACCAAGGCCGGGATGATCGGCCTGACCGACGCGCTGGCGCCGACGCTGGCCGGCCAGGGCATCACCATCAACGCCGTCGCCCCGGGCTTCATCGAGACCGCGATGACGGCGGCGATCCCGCTGGCCACCCGGGAGGTGGGCCGACGGCTCAACTCGCTGTTCCAGGGTGGCCAGCCGGTCGACGTCGCGGAGCTGATCGCCTACTTCGCCAGCCCGGCGTCGAACGCGGTCACCGGCAACACCGTCCGGGTCTGCGGCCAGGCGATGCTGGGGGCGTAGTCCGGTGACGATGCGGGACGGAACGAAC
>NZ_JBYCLB010000465.1:0-3652 GCF_057473705.1 Mycobacterium sp. TH-M15
GGCGGCCCGGGCCGCCCACGTGGACCGGTTCGTGCGCACCCTGCCGGACGGCTACCAGACCCGGGTGAGCAGCGACGGCGGCGGCATCAGCGCCGGGGAGCGGCAGCTGATCACCATCGCCCGGGCGTTTCTGGCCGGTCCGCCGCTGCTGATCCTCGACGAGGCCACCAGTTCGGTGGACACCCGCACCGAGCTGCTGATCCAGCAGGCGATACGCGAGCTGCGCCGGGATCGAACCAGCTTCGTCATCGCCCACCGGCTCTCCACGATCCGGGACGCCGACGTGATCGTGGTGCTGCAGGACGGCCGGATCGTCGAACGCGGCAGCCACGCCGAGCTGCTGGCCCGCCGCGGCGCCTACTGGGCGATGGCGCAGGGCTAGCGGTCAGGGCCCTGCGCGCGCAGGTCGTCGGCCTCGACGGTGGGGGCGGAATGCTGTTCGCCCTCGGCGAACGGGCCGTCAGCCCCCGGCGACCTGGCGCCGGGCGCGGAACACCTTGACGTCGCCCTTGATGCCCTTGAGACGGCGCACCCCGGCGAACGACCACCGAAAGTTCGCGGCGTCGGCGAGCTGCTCATGCACGGCCTCGGCGACCAGCACCGAACCGGGCCGGGCCACCCCGGTGACCCGGCTGGCCAGGTTCACCGGGCTGCCGAACCAATCACCGGCCCGGCTTACCGCGGCCCCGGACGCGACCCCGGCTCGCAGCCGGAGGACGTCACTGTCCGACTCGGCGACGTCAACCAGCCGCAGCGCGGCGTCGAGCAGCGGCGCCGGCTGCGGGCAGACGAACATCACCGCGTCGCCGATGGTTTTGACGAACTGCACCGGCGGGACCGCCACCTCACGGGCTCGTCCGGCGAGCCGGTTGGCCAGCCGTTCGAGTTCCTCGGGCGAGACCTCCTCGCCGAACTGGGTGAAGCCGACCAGGTCGGCGAAGGCGACGGCGACCTGCCGGGCGCCCGGCAGCGCGTGGCCGGCGGCGAGCTCACCGGCGGTGACCGCCTCGGTCTCCAGCTGGTGGCGCAGGTGCAGGAAGAGCATGTCGGTGATCCACGGACCCAGCAGCGGCGCGATCCGGCTGACCAACTCCTGGGACCGCTTGGCGATCTCCAGTTCGCTGCCCCCGGGCTCCAGCACCGGGGCCAGCGCGGCGTAGCGCATCACCTCCGCGGCGTGCGAAAGCCCGTCGGCCAGGATCCGGACGACCTGCACCAGGTCGTCGGGATCCAGCCCGGCGTCGAGGAACTGCTTCAGGTGTGCGGCCGCGTCGCCGTCGGCGCGCAGGTGCACCGCGGCGTCCGGGTCGTCCACCCGGGCCACGCCGATGGCGCCCTGGACCCGCTGCAGCAGCGCCAGGTCGATGCCGTGGGTGTGGGCGATCTCGCGCGTCGAGACGTAGTCGTCGTCCACGCCGACCACCCGGCCGGTGGGCAGCAGCGCCGGCGCCGTCGCACCGCCGATCTGCTCGGCGGTGAAGCCCCGCGCCAGCAGCCACTCGATCAGCTCGGCGCGCTGGGTGCGGGCGGCGCCGGTCAGCCCGTCGAGCAGGCTTTCGATGCCTTCGGTGCCGTGGTCGGCCACGCGGAAAACGTATCAATGCCGACGGTTTCAGGACACCGGCGGGCGCCGATCCGCCCACGGCCGGGCCCGCTCGATCTGGGCGGCCAGCGACAGCAGCGTCGCCTCGTCGTTCGGCCGGCCGACCAGCTGCAGCGCCACCGGCAGACCGTCCGGGTCCAGCTCCCAGGGCAGCGCCGCGGCCGGCTGGCCGGTCAGGTTCCAGACCTGGGCGTAGGGCACCCGCGGGGCGACCCGCAGCAGCGTCGCCAGCGCACCGGCGCGCTGATAGGCCCCGACCCGGGACGGGCCGGTCGCGTTGGCCGGGGTGATCACCACGGCGACGTCGTCGAAGATCGCCTGGACGCGGGCGGCGACGGCCGGCTCCGCGGCCCGCGCGGCGGCGAGCCGGCGAGCCGGCGATCAGAGATCAGTGCACCCATCCGCGCCATCGCCCGGGTCTTGGCCTCCAACCGCTCCGGGTCCGGCAGCGAACGGGTGAAGTCGCGGATGCCGCGCAGGTAGCGCGGCAGGTAGCAGCGGTTGATCGCGGTGGGCGGGTAGTCGGGGTCGCGGCTGACGACCTGGTGGCCCAGCTTGCGCAGCAGCCGACCGGCCTCGTCGACCGCGGAACGTCGCGCCGGCGCGAGCCGAACCGGCAACGGCGTTGGCGCCTTGGTGCTCAACGCGATTCGCAGCCGGCCGGGGTCGCGTCCGGCCGCCGCCAGGAACCCGTCGCCCGGTCCCGGGGTCGCCGCGGTCACGTCCAGGAACAGTGCGGCGTCGGCGACCGACCGGGCGATCGGGCCGTAGGCGCTCAGCCCATACCACCCCTCGCCGTGCGGCGCCAGTGAGATCCGGTCACGCTGCGGCTTCAGCCCGAAGACCCCGCACCAAGCCGACGGGATGCGGATCGAGCCGCCACCGTCGGAGCCCAAGGCGAACGGGGCCAGGCCCGCGGCGACCGCGGCCGCACTGCCGCCGCTGCTGCCACCCGGCGTGCGGTCGACGTCCCACGGGTTGGCGGTCGCACCGACCGTCAGCGACTCGGTGTAGGGGAACATCATCGCCTCGGGCACCGCGGTCTTGCCGATGATCACCGCACCGGCTTCCCGCAGCCGGCGGACGGCCTCGGAATCGGCGGTCACGGCCGGGCCGTGCGCGCTGCTGCCGTAGCTGGTGGTCTGGCCCGCGACGTCGACGTTGTCCTTGATCGCCACCGGCACCCCGAGCAGCGGCAGCCGCTCGCCGGCGTCCAGCCGGTGCTGGGCCGCGGCGGCCTCGGCGCGCGCCGGCTCGGCCAGCACCACCCGGTAGCAGCGCAGCTGCGGGTCGAGTCGGGCGATGCGGTCCAGGTAGACCTCCAGCAGCTCCGGCGCGGTGACGGCGCCGGCGGCCAGCATCCGCGCCTGCTCGGCGGCACCGGCGTAGGCCAGATCTCGGGGCTGCACCGTCGCAGCCTATCGGCCGGGCAGACTGGTCGGGTGAGTGACAGCATCTTCGACAGCCTCACCGAGGAGCAACTGCGCCGGCGCAACACGGTCAAGTGGAGCGTGTTCGGCCCGGAGGTGCTGCCGTTGTGGATCGCCGAGATGGACTTCCCCACCGCGCCGCCGGTGCTGGCGGCGATCCGGGACTGCGTCGACCGGGAGGAGTTCGGCTACCCGGCGCTGCAGCGGGACACCCTGCCGGTGGCGACCGCCGACTGGTGCCGGGCCCGCTACGGCTGGTCGGTCGAGCCGGAGCGGGTGCGCGCCGTTCCGGACGTGCTGAAGGGCATCGAGGTGGTGGTCAACTTCCTCACCCGGCCGGAGAGCCCGGTGGTGCTGCCGGTGCCGGCGTACATGCCGTTCTTCGACATCGTGCGGGTCACCGGCCGGCAGCGGGTGGAGATCCCGATGGTGCCGCAGGCCTCCGGCCGGTATGTGATGGACCTGGACGCCCTCGACGACGCGTTCCGCGGCGGCGCCGGGTCGCTGATCCTGTGCAACCCGAACAACCCGCTGGGCACCGCGTTCACCGCCGACGAGCTGCGGACGATCGTCCAGATCGCCGCCCGGCACAGCGCCCGGATCATCGCCGACGAGATCC
>NZ_JBYCLB010000466.1:0-3893 GCF_057473705.1 Mycobacterium sp. TH-M15
GACGAACTGCCGCGACGGGCCAGCAGCACCGCGGTGACGCCCATGAACAGGGCGGCCAGGTCGGTGAGCAGGTGGCCGGCGTCGGCGAGCAGCGCGATCGACTTGGTCACCAGCGCGGTGGTCAGCTCGACGACGAAGAACCCGGTCAGAATCACCGCGGCGGTGACCATCCGGGATAGCCGGGCGTCAGGGTGCTGCCCGTGGCTGTGGCCGGCGCTCATGGGAAGCTAATATATTTGCCCGACGATCTCCCCGCCGCCTCGATCAGAACCAGCCGCTCCAGAACTGGGTCAGCGACAGACCCCAGACAACCAGCGTCCGCGGCACGTCGAACAGGTCGAAGAACCACAGCACCAGCGAGAAGAACCGCCGATTCAGCGCCGGGGAGAAGATCAACAGGCCGAACAACGCCAGCAGGCCCCACTGCTGCGCCGGTTGCAGCGCCCGCCGGGTGGCCGGGCTCAGATGCGGTTCCAGCGCGCCGTAGCCGTCCAGGCCCGGCACCGGCAGCAGGTTCAACACCAACGCGGTGACCTGCAAAAAGCCCAGGAACGCCACCCCGGACCAGAACACCGGGTGCGCGAGGTCCATGAACATGCGGGTCGCGCCCAGCAGCAGTACCGCCAGGGCCAGGTTGGCGGCGGGGCCGGCCAGGCTGACCAGGCTGCGCCGAACCGGCGTCATGAACGAGGTCTGCACGTACACCGCGCCGCCGGGCAGGCCGATCCCGCCCAGCGCGATGAACAGCAGCGGCAGGGCCAGCGATAGGCCCGGGTGGCTGTAGTGCAGCGGGTTCAGCGTCAGGTAGCCGCGCGCTTCGACACCGTGGTCGCCGAACCGCCACGCGGTGAAGGCGTGGCCGAACTCGTGCAGACACAGCGACACCAGCCAGCCGGCGATGACGAAGACAAACACGCCCAGGTAGGCCAGTGGCCCCCGGACATCCCGCGCCAGCCAGGCCAGCACGCCGCCGACGGCGGTGACGCCGACGATCGCCAGGAAGATCGGGCTGGGACGGACACCTTGGTCGGGGCCGCGGATGTTCACCCGACGAACCTACCCGTCACCGGAGTGTGCGGCGGGTCCGGCTCCTCTGCGGGCCGTGCCGGCCCGCATCGTCACCGGACTAGTAGCCAGCCTTCGGTGTGCCGGTAAAACGTCGACCGCTTCACCGTCCGAGCGCCCGGCACGCCGTCGCGCAGCACCGCCGCACCGGTGGTGCCGAGCTGGGCGGCGCGCCCGCTCACCCAGCGGCCACGGCCGGGCGCGGCACGCGCCCGCACGCCGGGCATGGCACGGGTCGGCTCGATGTACACCCCGGTCACGTCGCCGTCGAAGAGCACCGCGTCGTCCACCACCGCCTCGCCGTGCAGCAGGTCGGCGCCGCCGGCCGGCAGCCAGACGGCCCGGCCGACCAGCACGGTGCCGGCGTCGTCCCGGATCAGCGGCACCCGTTCGGCGCTACCTCGGCGGGCCCGCCGTCCCGCCCGCCGGCCGGACGGCAGCCGGTAGACGCGGGTGGCCGCGGTGCGTTGCCGCGGCACGTAGCCCACCTGCACGTCGAGCCGGTCGGTGCGCAGCAGCCGGGTCAGCACGCCGGCCAGGTCGGCGTCGTCGCCGACGACGATCAGCCGGGCGAATCGGCCCGGGTCGTCGAACGACCCGACGGGCAGCCCGCGCAGCGGTCGGGGCAGCCGCCGGTCGCCGAACAACAGCACGGCCGCATCGATCGGGTCGGCGGTCTTCAAAACGCTCCTCGTAAACCGCTTGGGTATAGGCTCAGTCACCGGCTGGACCACCATAAGCCAGAGAAGTGAGCGAGAAATCCATGCCGGTAATCGTCCTGATCGGCGCCCAGTGGGGTGACGAGGGCAAGGGGAAGGCCACCGACCTGCTCGGCGGGCGGGTGCAGTGGGTGGTGCGTTACCAGGGCGGGAACAACGCCGGCCACACCGTGGTCTTGCCCAGCGGGGAGAACTTCGCGCTGCATCTGATCCCGTCCGGGGTGCTCACCCCCGGGGTGACGAACGTGATCGGCAACGGCGTGGTGGTCGACCCCGGGGTGCTGCTGACCGAGCTGGCCGGCCTGGAGGAGCGCGGGGTGGACACGTCCCGGCTGCTGATCTCGGCCGATGCCCACCTGCTGATGCCGTACCACGTGGCGATCGACAAGGTGACCGAGCGTTACATGGGCAGCAAGAAGATCGGCACCACCGGCCGCGGCATCGGCCCCTGCTACCAGGACAAGATCGCCCGGATGGGAATCCGGGTGGCCGACGTGCTCGACGAGGAGTCGCTGGCGCAGAAGATCGAGGCCGCGTGCGAGTTCAAGAACCAGGTGCTGGTCAAGATCTACAACCGCAAGGCGCTGGACCCGGCCCAGGTGCTCGACGAGTTGTTGGGACAGGCGGCGGAGTTCACTCACCGGATCGCCGACACGGCGCTGCTGCTGGGCGGCGCCCTGGACCGCGGCGAGACGGTGCTGCTGGAGGGCTCGCAGGGCACCCTGCTCGACGTCGACCACGGCACCTACCCCTACGTGACGTCGTCGAACCCCACCGCCGGTGGCGCCGCCGTCGGATCCGGCATCGGGCCGACCCGGATCACCGCGGTGCTGGGCATCCTGAAGGCCTACACCACCCGGGTGGGCTCGGGTCCGTTCCCCACCGAGCTGTTCGACGAGAGCGGCGAGTATCTGTCCAAGACCGGCGGGGAGGTCGGGGTGACCACCGGCCGGGCCCGTCGCTGCGGTTGGTTCGACGCGGTGATCGCCCGCTACGCCACCCGGGTGAATGGGATCACCGACTACTTCCTGACCAAGCTCGACGTGCTGTCCAGCCTGCAGACGGTGCCGATCTGCGTCGGCTACACCGTCGACGGGAAGCGCACCGACGAGATCCCGATGACTCAGGCCGAATTCGCCCGCGCCGAACCGATATATGAGGAGCTGCCCGGCTGGTGGGAGGACATCTCGGCGGCGCGCAGCTTCGACGACCTGCCGGCGAAAGCCCGCGACTACGTGTCCCGGTTGGAAGAGCTTGCCGGCGCACGGATTTCGTGTATCGGCGTCGGACCCGGCCGTGACCAGACGATCGTCTGCCACGACGTGCTGCGGGGGGCACCACCCGCTCGCGGGGGAGGGACCCGGTGAGCGCCGGGAAACCCGAGCGGCCTGGAAAACCCGAGGCGCTCGACCCCGAATACGCCAAGCACGGCGGCTTCCCGAACTACGAGATTGCCACGCCGGGACCGGGTTTCGGCCGGTTCCTGACCGCGGTGCGCCGACTGCAAGACCTGGCAGTCTGCGTAGACCCGGACGAGGACACCTGGGATCAGGTCGCCGAGCGGGCAGAGGAGTTGGTCAAGCTGCTCGACCCGTACCAGGCGCCGGAAGGCGTCGGCCCGGCCGGTCGGGTGCCGACCATGGCGGGTATGGGCAGCCTACTGTTGCCGCCTTGGCGGATAACGCATTTCGGCCCGGACGGCGTTGCGATGAAGGGCCGGTTCAGCCGCTACCACGTGGGCGGCAACTCCGCGGTGCACGGCGGGGTGCTGCCGCTGCTCTTCGACTGGATGTGCGGGATGGTGGTGCACGCCGCCGGCCGGCCGATCAGCCGCACCGCGTTCCTGCACGTCGACTACCGCAAGGTCACCCCGATCGACACCCCACTCAAGGTGCGTGGCCGGGTCGACAACGCCGAGGGGCGCAAGGCGTTCATCTCGGCCGAGCTGACCGACGCCGACGACACCGTGCTGGCCGAGGCGCATGCGCTGATGGTCCGGCTGCTGCCGGGTCAGCCCTGACGGCGCTGACCCGGGCGCGGAGGCAGCGCGCGGGCGATGGTGGCGATCGCTAGAGCGGTCTCGTCGATCAGTTCGTCGATGGTGCGGTG
>NZ_JBYCLB010000467.1:0-3780 GCF_057473705.1 Mycobacterium sp. TH-M15
GAGGGCGGCGGCAACCCGCGCGCCGCCTCGGTTCGGCTTCGGGCGGTGCAGCGAACGGAGCCGGTACGTGGGCGGTGAGGGGAGGCGACCGATGAACGCCAAACGCAAACCGCCGGCGCGCGGCCGCCGCGGCTCGGAGAACATCCGGGTGACGGCAGGCCGCCCGGGGGACGCCCCGTCGCGGACCACGCGTCGCCGCGGCGGGACGGCGCCCGCCCCCAGCCGGGAGCCGCGGAACCCGCGCTCGGGTCCGCAGACCAAGCCGATTCCCCGGGCCGGCGGCCGGCCGGTGTCGCCGAAGAACACCCGGCAGGCCAAGGCTCGGGCGAAGGCTCGGAAAGCCAAGGCGCCGAGGGTGGGCCGCGCGCCGTTGCGGGAGCGGTTGATCGCCCGACTGGCGACGATCGACCTGCGACCGCGTACCTTGGCCGCCAAGGTGCCGTTCGTGGTGCTGGTGATCGGTTCGCTCGGGATCGGGTTGGGTATCACCCTGTGGCTCTCCACCGATGCCGCCGAGCGCTCCTACCAGCTGAGTGGCATCCGCGAGCAGAACCGGGCGTTGCTGCAGCAGAAGGAGGCACTCGAGCGCGACGTCCGCAACGCGGAGTCGGCGCCGGCGCTGGCCGAGGCGGCCCGTGAGCTCGGGATGATCCCCAGCAAGGACACCGCTCACCTGGTGCAGGATCCGGCCGGCAATTGGGTGGTGGTCGGCAGCCCGAAACCAGCCGACGGAGTGCCGCCGCCACCGCTGAACACCAAACTCGCCGACGAGCCGCCGGCCCCGGGCTTGGTGGAGGTGCCGGTTCGGGTGCCGCCCGTGATGGGGCCACCGGTGGTGCCGGGCGGCCCGCCCGCGGCGCTGCCGCAGGGTGCCCCGCAGCCCGGGGCGGTGCCTCAAGCGCCGCCGCTGGTCGCACCGGGCGCGGTCGCCATGCCGCTCACCGAGCCCGCGCCCTGGCCTCTTCCCGGGCCATTGCCAATGGGATTGCCGCCGGCCGCTGACCCGCCGGCCGCTGACCCGCCGGCACCTCCGCCGGCAGTTGACCCGTTGACAGTCCCGGCAGCGGACTCGCTGGTGCCGCCGCCGGCCCAGATCGGCCCGCCACCGCTGATCGTTCCCGGCCGGGATCCGGCCGGATGACGCCGCGGTCGCGCCCGGCCCCCGGCCGGCGCAGATCGGCGAAGACGGCCGAGGCCGGCGGAGCGAAGCGGGTGGCCAAGCCAGGCAAGGTGAAACCCGGCGCCGGACCCGGGCCGGCCGGCAAGCGCGGCGGGCCGTCCACCGCGCACTCGGCGCGAGCGCGCCGCACCCGCGAGGCGGTGGAGGTGAGCCTGCGCAGCGCGTCGTTCGCGTTTCGGCACCGGGTCGGCAACGCGGTGATCTTCCTGGCGCTGTTCGTCGCCGCGGCACAGCTGTTTTACCTGCAGGTCCCCGGCGCGTCCGGGCTGCGCGCGGAGGCGGCCGGCCAGCTGAAGGTCACCGAGACGCAGAAAGCGCTGCGCGGCAGCATCATCGACCGCAACGGCGACAAGCTGGCGTTCACCATCGCAGCCCGGGCGCTGACCTTTCAGCCGGTGAAGATCCGCAAACAGCTTGACGACGCCAGGAAGGTGAATCTGAAGGCCCCCGACCCGGATCGGCGACTGCAGGAGATCGCCAAAGAGATCGCTGCCCGGCTGGACAACAAACCGGATGCTGCGACGTTGCTGAAGAAGCTGCGCAGCGACGAGCCTTTCGTCTACCTGGCCCGCGCCGTCGACCCGGACATCGCCGAGGCGGTCAACGCACGCTTTCCAGAAGTCGGCAGCGAACGACAGGATTTGCGCCAATACCCGGGTGGATCGCTGGCGGCCAACGTCGTCGGCGGCATCGACTGGGACGGACACGGACTGCTCGGCCTGGAGGATTCGATGGACGCCGTGCTGGCCGGAACCGACGGCTCGGTCACCTACGACCGCGGCTCGGACGGCGTGGTGATCCCGGGCAGCTACCGCAACCGGCACCGGGCGGTCGACGGAGCCACCGTCCAGCTCACCCTCGACGACGACATCCAGTTCTACGTGCAGCAACAGGTGCAGCTGGCCAAGAACTCCTCCGGCGCCCGGAACGTCTCGGCGGTGGTGCTGGACGCCAAGACCGGCGAGGTGCTGGCGATGGCCAACGACAACACCTTCGACCCGTCCCAGGACATCGGCCGCCAGGAGGACCGCGAGCTGGGCAATCCGTCGGTGACGTCGCCGTTCGAGCCCGGCTCGGTGAACAAGCTGGTCACCGCGGCATCGGTGATCGAGTACGGGCTGAGCAGCCCCGACGAGGTGCTCCAGGTGCCCGGGTCGATCGCCGTCGCAGATGTGACGGTGAGCGACGCCTGGGAACACGGGGTCGTGCCCTACACCACCACCGGGGTCTTCGCCAAGTCCTCCAACGTCGGCACCCTGATGCTCGCGCAACGGGTCGGCCCGGAGCGCTGGTTCGACATGCTGGCGAAGTTCGGACTGGGCCGGCGCACCGGCGTCGGGCTGCCCGGCGAGAGTGCCGGCCTGGTGCCGCCGGTGGACCAGTGGTCGGGCAGTACGTTCTCCAACCTGCCTATCGGCCAGGGACTTTCGATGACGCTGGTACAGATGGCCGAGATGTACCAGGCGATCGCCAACGACGGCGTGCGTATCCCGCCACGGATCGTCGCGGCGACCGTCACCGCCGACGGTGGCCGCACCGAAGAGCCGCGCCCGCAAGGGATCCGGGTGGTGTCAGCGCAGACCGCGCAGACCGTCCGCGCCATGCTGCGTGGCGTCGTCCAGCACGATCCGACCGGCGTGCAGCAGGGCACCGGCCCGCAGGCCGCGGTCGACGGGTACCAGATCGCCGGCAAGACCGGCACGGCCCAGCAGATCGACCCGCGCTGCGGTTGCTACTACGACGACGTCTACTGGATAACCTTCGCCGGGCTGGCGCCGGCGGACAACCCGCGCTACGTGATCGCGTTGATGATGGACAACCCGCACCGCGCCGCCGACGGGTTGCCCGGGTCCTCGGCCGCCCCGTTGTTCCACAACATCGCCAGCTGGTTGATGCAGCGCGAGAACGTGCCGCTGTCGCCGGACCCCGGGCCGCCGCTCACGCTGGAGGCGCTGTAGCGCTACGTCCACGGCATCGGGCCGGGCGCGTGATCGGTGTAAGGCGGGTGGGCAGGGTGACGTAACCCCGCCGTTTGGGTTGCGTCTGATCGGCAAAACGACTGGTGGAAGCCTTGTCGATGACATCGGGTGTTGTTCGCGGCGGGTTAAGGTGGCCCGTACCGGTGAGACTGCTGGCGATTCCAGTCCTGGCGGCTGGCTGCTGCGGCACCGGGGCCACGGCTATCTGTTGAGATTGCGTACATGGTCGTGACACTCGCGAATCAACAGCCCTGGGCGCAATCTCAACGGCTGTGGTGGCGGTCGACAGGCCATCATGGCCAAGCTGACCGACCGGATCACAATGTTCGCCGCACCGCTGCAAGCGACGCCGACCGTCGACCGACCCGCCCCCGACCGGCTGTGCCTTTCCGGGCGACCGGCCGGCCGGTGACCATGGCGTTGCAGCGCGTCGAGCTGAACAGTTTCCCCCTGCGCAGCCGTGGCTTTCACTGGGTGCAGGAGTACCCGGACTTGTACCCAGGCTTAGACCGTGACGGGGACCCGGTTGGTGGATCAGCCCGAGAAGTCACTCACCGAACCGCCCGTGACACGATCTGGTCCGGCCCCGCACCACCCGCCGACCCCGACGACGACCCACCA
>NZ_JBYCLB010000468.1:0-3675 GCF_057473705.1 Mycobacterium sp. TH-M15
GCCGATTCGAACGCCGACGCCGCACGCGAGCTGCTCCGCGACTCGTTCACCCGGTTGATCGAGCACGTCGACGCGCTCACCGCCGGCCTCACCGATGCGGTGGCCGGCTACCGGCCGACCGCAACCGCCAACAGCATCGCCTGGCTGATCTGGCACAGCGCCCGGGTGCAGGACTGGCAGGTCGCCGACATCGCCGGGGTGCAGCAGGTGTGGACCCGGGACGACTGGGTGAACCGATTCGGTCTGGACCTGCCGCGCAACGACACCGGGTACGGACACCGCGCCGCCGACGTCGCCAAGGTCCGGGTGCCGGCCGAACTGCTGGCCGGCTACTACCGCGCCGTGCACCGGCTGACCCTGGACTACCTGGCCGGAATCGACGCCGACGAACTGGCCCGGGTGGTCGACACCAACTGGGATCCGCCGGTGACCGCCAGCGCCCGGCTGGTCAGCACCGTCGACGACTGCGCCCAGCACCTGGGCCAGGCTGCCTACCTGCGCGGCATCGCGCCCTGACCGGCGTCGGTGCCGCCGAGCAGCCGGGGTCAGCCGCCCGTCGTGGTGCGCCTCGCCGAAGAAGTCGGAGTCGTCCCCGGCGCAGCCGCCCGCCAGCAGACAGTCGTGTCACGATCGCGCCGTAGCATGACGCTATGACTGCCACCACACCCGTCGTCCCCGAGTACTCCGGCACCGGCACGGTGCGCAACCCCGTTACCGGCGCCACGGCCGGGCAGGTGACCTGGACCGATCCGGCCGACGTGCCGCAGATCGCCGCCGGACTGCGTGCGGCACAGCGGGACTGGGAGCGGCTCGGCACCGAGGGACGCGCCACGGCGTTGTCGAGGTTCGCGGTCTGGCTCGCCGACCACCGCGGCGAGATCGAAGAGCTGCTGATCGCCGAGACCGGCAAGTCGGCTGCCGACGCCGCCCAGGAGGTGCCGCTGCTGCTGATGATCTTGTCCTACGCGGTCAAGACGATGGCGAAGGCGCTGGCGCCGCAGCGGCGGCCGGCGTCGCTGCCGCTGCTGGCGATCAAGAGGGTCACCGTCTACTACCGGCCGCGTCCGGTGGTCGGCGTCATCGCGCCGTGGAACTACCCGGTGGCCAACGCGCTGATGGACGGAGTCGGGGCGCTGGCGGCCGGCTGCGCGGTGCTGCTCAAGCCGTCCGAGCGCACCCCGCTCACCGCGGAGCTGCTGCGTCGTGGCTGGCTGGCGTCCGGCTGCCCGGACGTGTTGGCGGTGGTGCAGGGTGCCCGCGCGGTGGCCGAGGCGGTGATCGACAACGCCGACTACGTCCAGTTCACCGGCTCGACCGCAACCGGCATCAAGGTGATGGAGCGCGCCGCCCGACGGCTCACCCCGGTCAGCCTGGAGCTGGGCGGCAAGGACCCGATGATCGTCTGCGAGGACGCCGACATCGACCTGGCCGCACACGCCGCGGTGTGGGGGGCGATGTTCAACGCCGGCCAGACCTGCGTCTCGGTGGAGCGGGTGTACGTGCTCGAAGGCGTCTACGACAAGTTCGTCGCCGCGGTGGTCCGCGACGTGCAGGCCCTGCAGGTCGGGGCCGGCGCCGGCAACCATCTGGGGTCGCTGATCGACGAGCAGCAGCTGGCGGTCACCGAACGCCACGTCGCCGACGCGGTGGCGGCCGGGGCGAAGGCGCTGACCGGCGGTGCCCGATCCGACGGCCCGGGCAGCTTCTACCCGCCGACGGTGCTGGTCGACGTCGACCATTCGATGGCGTGCATGACCGAGGAGACCTTCGGCCCGACCCTGCCGATCATGAAGGTCGCCACCGTGGAAGAGGCGATCCGGCTGGCCAACGACAGCCCGTACGGACTGAGCGCATCGGTGTTCTCCCGCGACGTCGACCGCGCCAAAGACATTGCCGTGCAGCTTGACTGCGGCGCGGTCAACGTCAACGACGCGCTGGCGAACCTGATGTGCCTGGCCGCACCGATGGGCGGCTGGAAATCGTCCGGGATCGGCGCCCGGTTCGGCGGCGCCGACGGGATGCGCAAGTTCTGCCGGCCGGAGACCGTGGTCACGCCGCGGACGAACGCCGGCGCGGGCGGCAACTACTACCACAATTCGTTCAAGGCGCTGGCCCGGGGAAACCGGCTGATCACCCGGGCGGCGCTGGCCCGTCCCCGGCGCCGTGCGAAATAGCCGCGTGCGGTTCCTGACCGCGCTGCTGGCCTGGCTGGTGACCACCGCGCTGCTGGCGGTGACGGTGCCCGGGGTGTGGGCGCAGCGCAGCCTGGTCGACGTCGACGGGTACGCCCGGTTGGCCCGGCAGGCCGCGGACGACCCAAAGCTGCAGCGGGCCGCCGCCGCCGAACTCACCACCCAGACGACGCGGCTGATCCGGGACCGCGGATACACCGTCGACGTCGAGGATGTCCAGCGGATCGCCGCCGGCTACGCCGCCGGCCCGGACTTCCCGGACGCCTTCGCCCAGGTCAACCGCGCCGCGCACGACTGGCTGTTCACCGATGCCCAGGCCGGCGCCGACTCGTGGACGGTGGACCTGGCGCCGATGTTGCGCGACGGTGCATTCCAGCAGACGCTGGCCGGAAACGACGTGCAGCTGCCGGATACCGTCGTCGTCCCGCTGAGCGCCTCGACACCGGATTACCTCCGCGCCGGACGACTGCGGCCGGCGGCGGTGTGGGGGCCGTGGGCGAGTATCGCGGCGGTTGCGCTGACCGTGCTCGCCGCGCTGCTGACGCTGGCGCTGGCACGCAGCCGGTGCCGGACACTGGCCGGTCTGGGGATATCCGCGCTGCTGGTCGGGGCCGCCGGCTGGGCCGGCATCGAGGTCGGCCGCCGCTACCTGGACGGCGCGCTCGGTGCGGTCAGCGACGATGTCCGCCGAATCGTCGAGGCGATGGTGGATGTCGCCGAATCCGGCTTGCACCACTGGCTCAACCTGACCCTGGCGGGCGGCGGCGTGCTGGTGGCGCTGGCTGCGGCGGTGGCGTTGCTGGGCGCCCTGATCGACCGGTGAACCGCGGGTCAATCCCCGGCTGGCGGTGCCGGATCGGTCTGTTCGGCGGCCCGACGGTGCAGCCGCAGCTCTGCCCGGAGCGCCTGGTCGAGTGCCCGGTCCATCGCGGAGTGCGCCGAATGGGTGGCGACGCGCCGCATGGTCGCGACGATGTCGGTGGCCCAGGAGAGTTCGTCGTCGGTGGACGGCATCCAGCCCGGTCCCCGCCGCCGGGTCACTTCGTCGTGCGCCGCACTGACCAGGACCCGGGCCGCCTCGTCGAGTTTGCCGTTCATCGCGATGTGGATCTCGGCGAGGTCGTCCAGCCTCATGCCGCGGGCGATCAGCGCGGCGAAGTCGTCGACGGTCTGCAGGTCCGGGACCCGATACGAGTCGGGGTTCTCGGTGGGCCGGATCAGTCCGGCCTCGACCAGCTTCGACAGCGTAGGGCCGTCGATCGGCCCCAGCCGCTTCTCCAGCTGCGCCCCGGACAGCGTTCCCGCCGCCGGGTTGGACCACCGCTGCTCGAGCAGGTCCGACAGGTCGGACAGGTCGAGCACGTCGACGAGCTTCGCCCCACGCTGCAGCCCGGTCAGGAACCGGGTGATGTGCTTGATGGTGAACCCCTCGCCGAGCAGGCGGTTGATCGCCCGCAGTTGACGCAGGTGCCAGTCGTTGTAG
>NZ_JBYCLB010000469.1:0-1660 GCF_057473705.1 Mycobacterium sp. TH-M15
GGCGATCCGCAGCCGCAGTGCCTGGTGCTCGAAGAGCGTGGCGCCGAACTGGCGACGGCTGACCATCCGGGCGTGGGTGATGCCCAGCACGTACCGGCAGGAGGAGGCGACCTGCCCGGCGATCGACATCCGCTCGTGGGCCAGCCCCCAGGAGATCGCCGCCAGGCCGGTGCCGGGCCGCGCGATCAGCGCCTCGGCGGGCACCCAGGTGTCGATGTGCACCGCGGCGGTGTCCAGCGGCCCGGCACCGACCTTGCGGTACGGCGGCTGCACCTCGACCTGTGACGTCGGCACCAAGAGCAGCATGACGTTGCCGTGCCGACTGTTCTCGTCGTGGTCGACGCCGCGCGCCACCACGACGATGTGGTCGGCGATCGGGGAGAGCGAGACGAACTTCTTCGTGCCGCGCACCGCGAAACCGTCACGCTCGGAACGGGCTTCGGTGCCGACGATCTGGAGATCCGAACCGCCGGATTCCTCCGAGGCGCCGATGCACAGCACCGCGTCGCCGCGAATCGCCTGCGCGCAGACGGTTTTCAGGTGGTCGGAGCGGGAGAACCGGCGCAGGATCGCGATCGCCGAGTCATGCAGGCTGACCCCGACGCCGATGCCCGCCGAACCCAGCCGGCCCAGCGCGAACGCCAGCTCGACCAGCTTGGCCACGTCCGGGTTGGGGCTGCCGGCCGGCCCCCATTTCTGCGCGAAAACCCCGGTGCGGCCCAGGTGTTCGATCAGCTTTCGTGGAAACCGTTGGTCGGCCTCGGCTTCCGTGACCCAGTCGGCGACCTGCCGGTCGAAGGCGTCGTCGAGCAGCGCCCGGTACCCGTCCACACTCATCGGCGTGCCGCCTCCAGGTCCTGTTTGACCGCCAGTCGTCGCAGCTTCCCCGACGAGGTGCGCGGTAGCGAACCCGGGGCCACCAGCAGCACGTCGGCGGGGACGATCCCGCACTCGGCGGCCACCCGGGCCAGCACGTCGCCGCGGGCTCCCGCCTGGTCCGGGCCGCGGAACTCGGCGGTGATCACCAGGCCGGGCCGCGCCGAATCGGCGCCGGCGCCGACGGCCACCACCGCGCCGTCGCGTACCCCGCGCACCTGCGCGGCGACCCGCTCGACCTCGGTGGGGAACACGTTGCGGCCGGCCACCGAGATGACCTCCTTGGCCCGGCCGCAGACCACCAGCCCGCCGTCGGTGAGATAACCCAGGTCGCCGGTGGGGAACCAGTCGTCCGGCGCCAGCGGCGGGTCGTCGAGGTAGCCCGACATCAGCGACGCGCCGCGGATCTCGATGGCGCCGACGCCGCGGCCGGTCGCCCCGGCGGCGTCGACGACCCGCAGCTCGACACCGGGGATCGGCTCGCCCAGGATGGCGCGCCGCCGGCCCTCGGTCTCGTGGTAGCGCAGACCGGTGTCCGGTCGCGGCATGGTCACCGCGCAGGTGGCCTCGGCCAGTCCGTAGGACGGGCAGGCCGCGCCGGGGCGCAGACCGGTCCGGGCCAGCTCGGCGGCGAACCGGTCCAGGGCCGCGCAGTCGACCGGCTCCCCGCCGTTGATGGCCACCCGCACCCGGGACAGGTCCACCTCGGGGGCTCGCCGGGCGTACCTGCCGATCACGCTGTAGGCGAAGTTCGGTGCCGCGGTCAGGGTGGCTCGGCTCTCGT
>NZ_JBYCLB010000470.1:0-8881 GCF_057473705.1 Mycobacterium sp. TH-M15
GCCAGGCTGGAGGTGTAGCCCTCCGAGCACACGATCACCCACTCGACGTCGTCGCCGGTGGCCTGCGGGATACGCGCCTCGCTGGTCGGATCGCAGCGCCATTCGAGCACGTTGCGCTCGATCACCAGCGCGCCCGGCACCTCGCCCTCGTCGGCCCGCTGGGCGTGCGGGCGGATGTCGATCAGCACCGCGCCCCGGCGCAGCGCCTCGGGCAGCTCGTCGGCGGGGAGCCGGCGCAACCGGGCCCGCGCCGCGTCCAGCATCGCGTTGATCCGGCTCATCAATCCGCTTCCGGCTGGTCGGTCAGCTCGGTCCGCTGGTGCTGCAGCCCGCCGTCGACCCGGTAGTAGGACATCTCGGTCAGCGGTGGCGAGTAGGCGTGCACGCTCAGCGTCGGCGCCACTGGCGCTGCGGGGGTGTGTCCACCAGCCGGCGCCCAGACCACGTCGTGCACCCAGCCGCGCCGAAACGCGGCCTGGTCCCCGGCGTCCAGGCGGCGGCGGCGCAGCTGCCGACCGCCCCAGTGGAACTCGTCGAGCGAGCCGGAGACCACGGTCAGCGCGCCGATCGACTCGCCGTGGTCGTGCAGCTCGGTCGCCTTGCCAGGAACCCAGCTGATCAGCCAGACGTCCAGGTCGCGGTCGCCGTGGATGCGGGTGAACCAGCGGCTGTCGGCGGGCAGGCCGCCGGCCGGCAACAGCGCGTGGTAGCGGCCGTTGAGCACGTCGTCGGCGTGCCGGTCGGTGACCTGCAGCAGATCGGGAACCCGCAACGGGGCCTGCAGAACGGAGACCGGAGACCGGGTGGTCGGCATGACAGAACTCCGGAAGTGAACGGACGGATCGGGGGCAGATATCGGCCGGCGGCGAGCTAGCGCCGACGACAGTCCCGGGATCCGGTGCACTCCATCACGGCGGACACGCTACCCAGGCAGCCAGCATGCGCTCGTCTGCTGCTGGGCGGCCTCGCCACTGTCGCGGTGGGCTGCTCGGCGGCGGCCGGCTGCATCGGCGACCAGAGCGCGTCGGCCTCAGCAAACCTCCGCACACCAAATACCTGGTACATCCCCTGGGCGCAGCTAATGTTGCCCCGACGGGCCACGGTGATCCTCGCGGCCCAGACCGCCGGCGGCGGCGGGTGCGGCCGACCATTCGAATCACGGCGAGAATAACGGCCGCCGAGACGACGGGGCCACGCCTGCGGGCCGGCCCAGGCAGAATGGGCCGATGCTCCTGCCGGGGCGCGGGGCGATGCGACGAGGGGAGACGCCTGATGGCAGCCGCACCGCGGGTGGCGCTCGCACTGGGCAACGGCAGCGCACGCGGCTACGCCCACATCGGCGTCATCGAGGTGCTGCTGGAGCGCGGCTACCGGATCGTCGGGGTCTCCGGGTCGTCGATGGGTGCGCTGATCGGCGGGCTGCACGCGGCCGGGCGACTCGACGAGTTCGCCGACTGGGCCAGGTCGCTGACCCACGGCGCGGTGCTGCGGCTGCTGGACCCGTCGTTCACCGCCTCCGGGGTGCTGCGGGCCGGGAAGATCCTGGACGCGGTCCGCGACATGGTGGGCGACACCAGAATCGAGGACCTGGCGATCCCCTACACGGCGGTGGCGACCGACCTGGTCGCCGGGCGATCGGTGTGGCTGCAGCGCGGGCCGGTCGACGACGCGATCCGCGCCTCGATCGCGATCCCCGGCCTGATCGCGCCGCACGTGGTCGGCGGCAAGCTGCTGGCCGACGGCGGCATCCTCGACCCGCTGCCGCTGGCGGCGATCGCCGGGGTCGACGCCGACCAGACGGTGGCGGTGAACCTGGGCGGCGCCCGGGAGCTGGGCGCCGCCCAGGGCGACGACGACGAGGACGACGACAGCCCACGGAAGACCGCCGAATGGCTCAACCGGATGGCGCGCGGCGCATCGGAGTTGTTGGACACCGACGCGGTGCGGTCCTTGCTGGACCGGCCGACGGCCCGCGCGGTGCTGAGCCGGTTCGGTGTGGACCCGGAAGCCGACGCCGGCAGCGAGCCTGAGCCCCAGCCCGAACCGGAGCTTGAAGAACACGACGACCTGCCCCGGCTCGGCACGCTGGCGGTGATGAACCGCACCATCGACATCGCCCAGGCCGCGCTGGCCCGCCGCCAGCTGGCGATGTACCCGCCGGATCTGGTGGTCGACGTGCCGCGCACCGCCTGCCGCAGCCTGGACTTCCACCGGGCCGCCGAGCTGATCGCCCTCGGCCGGGAGCTGGCCGGCCGGGCGCTGGCCGGCCACGAGCGCGACCGGCCGGAGCCGGTCCACGAGTAATTTAGTAGCACATGTTGTGCTACCCGGTGAATATGAAGGTCGTCCGGTCCGAGCGCCGCGCCAGAACCCGAACGCCGCCGGGCCGGCCTCACGACCGTCGATACCGGCAGCCTGCCGCGGCGGGAGCTGTCCGCGATCCTGGCAGCTGGTCGACGTCGACGACCGCGATCACGTCACCCGTGCGCTCGGTCGCGTTGAACTGATGCGCACGGCGAAGCGCAGTGGTGACGCCGAACTAACCGGCCAGGAACGCAGCCACCTGCTCGGCGACCGCGGCGCCCTGCACCCGCCCGGCCTGCGCGGCGGCCACCCGACGCCGCGGGTCGAGCACGTTCGGCCCGAACGCGGCCAGCGAGGCGTCGTCGGCGAAGATCCCGAACGCCCGGCCGGGGAAGAGCGCGATCTCCCCGGCCGGCCCGCCGGACGGCGTGGGCCCGGCCGGCACCACGGCGACCGCCACCGCGCAGTCGGCCGCGACCCGAAGGTTGAGGCTGCTGGCCATGCCGCCGTCCATGTAGCGGCGTCCGCCGATCGGCACCGTCGGCCAGGCGCCGGGCACCGCGCAGCTGGCCGCCACCGCGTCCACCAGGTCGGCGCCGGAATCCCGGTCCAGCACCACCAGCTCGCCGGTGGCGGTGTCGATCGCGGTGATCCGCAGCGTCCGGTCCGGCCAGTCGTGTGACGGCAGCCGCTGGGCGATCACGGTGCGGCGCACCGGGCCGGGGACGGTCTCGGCGGCCAGCGCGATCTCGCCGATCCGCCGCAGCTTCTGCCGCTGCGAGCCGTGCGCGGCCATCGCGGTCAGGATCAGCTCGCCGGCCACCGCGGCGCCGCGGCCCGGGTCGATCTCGGCCGAGGCGTCGTCGACCTGCCGGTCGAACAGCTCGCCCAGAGTGGCGCCGCTGCCGAGCTGGGCGGCCACCGCCGAGCCCGCCGACGTGCCGACCAGCACGTCGGAGTCGAGCAGCAGCCGCGCGGTCGCCGGCGACGCGTCGGCGATGCCCAGCAGAATGCCTGTCTCCCAGGCGATTCCCGTCACTCCTCCGCCGGCCAGTATCAGCGCGCGCTTGATCCTCACGTCCACCGAGTCTGCCGTGCGGTCAGCCGAACGGGTGCTGCGCGGTCAGCGCCTGCTCGCTCAGGTCGGCGCGGCTGAGCTGATGGCGGGGCGGGTCCGGCAGCACCAGACTGCGGCTGATCTGCAGGTCGGCGTCGACATGCACCAGCTCGCCGGGTGCGATCAGCTGCCAGCGCGGGTCGTCGTCCATCGGCTCGCTGGCGAACACCACCGTCGGCCGACCCGCCATCTCCCCGGCGTCGGCCCGGATCCGCCGGCTGCGCAGGTCGAACCCGACCGGCAGCGCGCCGTCGCGACGATCCAGCAGATACAGCTCGTTGGGCTCGGGGTAGCGCACCGCCCACACCTCGGTCGCGGTGCTCAGCAGCACGTTCACCGCATAGATCGGCACCTGGTCGGCCAGCCAGGACAGCGCGTCCACCAAGCCGCGGCCGACGTCACCGCCGGCCGCCCGGATCGCCGCGGTGACCAACGCGAACACCCGCTCCGAGTCGGTCTGCCCTTCCACCAGGTCGGCGGTGCCGACGGCGGCCAACCGCGCGTCGAGCACGTCGAGGCCCTCGACCACGCCGTTGTGCGCGAAGAGCCGCCCGTCCTGCAGGAACGGGTGGGTGTTGACGACACGGTGCGCGCCGGTGGTGGCGTAGCGGACGTGCGCGACGAAGGTGGTGCCGGTCATCTGGTGGGCTTCGGCGGCGAACGGGGCGTCGCGCCACGCGGCGATCGGCTGTTTGCGCACCTGCGGGCGGCCCTGCGCGTCGAAGACGCCCAGGCCGGTGCCGTCCGGGTTACGCCGGCTCTGGGCGGCCAGGTTGTCCGGCGCGTCCAGCAGCCAGAACGTGGCGGTCGCCGCGGCGCCTCCCGCGTGCAGTGCGAACAGTCGGCACATCTCAGGCTCCTCGGGTCAGGCCCGGCGCGGCCCGGGCGGTGATCGGCGGCAGGTCGAAGAAGCTGCGGATGCCGGGCGGGGCGGCGCAGACCGCCGGGATCGCGTTGACGCAGTGCGCCGCGGTGGCGACGATACCGGGGTTGCTCTTCAAGCCCGCCTCGACGGTCTCGGGCTGCCAGCCCTTGACGGTGACGAAGGTGTCCGGGTTACCGCGCACCTCGATCTCGTAACGCTCGCCGGCGAGACCGAGAGACCATGGCGGGTCCAGGTTCTCCTCACCCATCAACCAGTTCACCGCGATCCGGACCACCACCACGTCGCTGACGGCGGCCTCCCAGGCAAACCGGCGTCCGGCGACCTGGCCGGGCTCGATCACCCCGATCGGCGAGTCGATCGGCGCGGTCGCCACCGCCACCTCCTGCGTTGCAGCGATCTTCTCGTCGGCGGCGAAACCCAATCGGTCCACACAGAGCCGCACCGACTGGACGAACCCGCCGTTCAGCAGCTTCTGCATCGGGCCGCTCAGCGCCGTCTCCGGTGTGCCGCCGAACCCCATCACCTGTCGCAGAACGTCCGGCGCACGGTAGCTTCGTATATCGGAGAACTCTTCTGCGCGAACGAATGTCACGCCGGTGGACATCACCGACAGCAGCAGCGGGAAGAGCTCGGTGACCGCGCCCGGCCCGATGCCGGCCCCGTGCAGGGTGGCGCCGCCGGCCCGCGCCGCCTCCTGCAGCGGGGCCGCCTCCCGCTCGCCCGGGTAGAACCAGCCGACCGGAGTCACCACGTTCTTGCCGGAGCGCAGCAGCGCGGCGACCTCGTCGGCGTTGGGCAGCAGCGGGGCGTAGATCACCGCGTCGGCGTCCAGCGCCAAGATGTCGCCGATGTCGCCGGTGGCCCTCACCCCGATCGGCGCGGTGCCGATGATCTCGCCGACGTCCTTGCCGGCCTTGGCCTTCGAATGCACCCAGCAGCCGGCCAGCTCCAGCTCCGGATGCTCCAGCACCCCGTTGATCGCGGCAACCCCCACCGACCCGGTTGCCCACTGCACCACTCGTAGCGTCATGGTCAGTCGCGGACCTCGGTGACCTGGTAGGCGTCCTCGGCGTAGCGGGACCGGATGGTCTTCTTGTCGTATTTGCCGACGCTGGTCCGCGGGATCTCGTCGACGAACGCCCACCGCTCCGGCAGCCACCAGCGAACGACCTTGTCGGCCAGGAATGTTCGCAGTTCGGCGGCGGTGACCACCGCCCCGGGTCGGGCCACCACAGTGGCTAGCGGCCGCTCCTCCCAACGTTCGTCGGGCACCCCGACCACCGCCGCCTCGACGACGTCCGGGTGGGCGATCAGCGCGTTCTCCAGCTCCACCGAGGAGATCCACTCCCCGCCGGACTTGATCACGTCCTTGGCCCGGTCGGTCAGGGTGACGAAGCCCTGCGGGTCGATCCGGCCCACGTCGCCGGTGCGCAGCCAGCCGTCCTGGAAGCTCGCCTCGCCGTGGCCGCGGTGGTAGGAGCCGGTGATCCAGCCGCCGCGCACCTCGATCTCGCCGACCGCCGCGCCGTCGTGGGGCAGCACCGCGCCGTCGTCGTCGACGATGCGCACCTCCACCCCGCAGACCGGCTGCCCCTGACTGCCGCGCACGGTCCAGTACCTCTCTTCCGGCGTCTCCGGGGTCGGCCAGGCCACGGTGGCCAGCGGCGACGTCTCGGTCATCCCCCATGCCTGCAGCACCTTCACCCCGTGCCGCTCCTGGAAGTCCCGCATCAGCGACACCGGCACCGCCGAGCCGCCGCAGACCACCAGCCGCAGCGACGAGATATCGTGTCCGGGTTCGCGATCCAGGTAGTGCAGGGCGTCGTTCCAGATGGTCGGCACCGCCGCGGCCACCGTCGGGCGCTGCGTCTCGATCAGCGCGACCAGCGACGCGGCGGCCATGTGCCAATCCGGCAGGACCAGGTCCGCCCCGGCCATCAACGCCGCGTACGGCATCCCCCAGGCGTTGGCGTGGAACATCGGCACGATCGGCAGCACCCGGTCGCGGGAGCCGACGCCGATCCCGTTCACCGTGCAGGCCGCCATCGAGTGCAGGTAGCTGGAGCGGTGGCTGTACACCACGCCCTTGGGGTTGCCGGTGGTGCCGCTGGTGTAGCACATCGCGGCCGCGGAGTCCTCGTCGATCGCCGGCCAGGCGAACTCCGGCGACTCGGCGGCGAGCAGGTCGGCGTAGCGCAGCACCGTCTTACCCGGCTGCTCCAGCGGCGCGGTGTCACCGTCGCCGACCGCGATCACCGTGTGCACGGTGTCGAGTTTCTCCAGAACCGGCGCCAGCAGCCCGGCCAGCGACAGGTCGACCAGCACCACCCGGTCCTCGGCCTCGTTGGCGATGTAGACGATCTGCTCGGCGAAGAGCCGCGGGTTCAGGGTGTGCAGCACCGCGCCCATCGCCGGCACCGCCAGGTAGGCGGCCAGATGCTCGGCGTTGTTCCACATGAACGTCGCCACCCGCTGGTCGCCGGTGATTCCGGCCCGGCGCAGCGCGTTGGCCAACTGGGCTACCTGCCCGCCCAGCTCGCCGTAGCTGGTGCTGCGGTACCCGTCGCCGGTCGCGGTGATCACCGCCCGCGTGGGGTGCACCCGGACGGCGTGCTGCAGGATGCCGGTGATGGTCAGCGGGTAGTGCTGCATGGTGCTGCGCATCGACCTCTCCCCTCATTCGTCCCCGTGCCGGAGCCGCCTCCGATCATGGCCGCCTGGAGGCGGGTTCGCATCGATTTACCGCATCTCCTGCACGGCCACCGGCTATGACATGAACCACTCCTGTCGGATCACCCGAGAGGACTGCCCCTTGGGTAACTTCTCACCCCGATCTCCGCGGGGAAGTCAGCCCAAACCAAGCTAGCTTGCGGTAGGCAGCGCGACCGGGCACCCGCGCCGTTTCGTGCCGGGTGTTGACGCCGGCGACCGGTCGAGCCCACTTCAGTCGGTGAGACAACCCGCTGAACTGCTCAAACGGCGTACCCCCAGTCGGACTCGAACCGACACTGGGCGGATTTTAAGTCCGCTGCCTCTGCCAATTGGGCTATGGGGGCTCGCGGGCGAATCTAGCGCGATCCGGCGTGGGCCGTGCGGCACGGCGCGGGAAAGAACGTCCGGTGTACCGGCGGCGGCGCGGCCGGGCGCCGACCTACATGTGCTGCGGGCAGTACGCGCTGGCCGAGATGGCGGCGAACTGCGCGGCGTGCTCCAGCGTGAATCCCGGGTTGGTTCCCTGGATGGCGGTGACGGTGTCCACCGGCGAGAGACCCTCGTCCAGCAGCTGGCAGACCGCGTGGCCAGCCGCGATGGCCTGACTCGCCCCGTTGTGGCTCAGACCGGCGCCGGCGAGCGCGCTGAGGAAGACCCCGTCGTTGCCCTCGGCGGATCCCGGGGCCGCCAGGCCCACCACCGCACCCGCACCGGCGATGCCCGCGAGGACGAGTAGCCGCTTCTTCATGTGCCCCAGCATGCGCGGCGTTGGTTAAGCCGGTGTTACCGAAGGCTTACTGCCGTGCACCGGATTGTTAACACCATGTAACAGCCGGCCGGCGTGTTGCGCGCCGATGGCACGACATGTGCGACCCGGGCCGCCGCGTCGACGCATCGAAGGTAACGCACGATCGGGGGGAGGCCGGCCGACCGGACTGCCGGTCCGGGCGGAACCGGCCAACGGCCATTCCGCCACGCGCAGACGGTGCCGGCAGTTCGAGGGTCGAAGCGGGCCGAATGTTGCGTCGATTTGTCGCTGCGGGGTCGTGCGTAACAAGTTCGGGCACCGGCGTTAAAAGGCGGTTAACCAGCTTCCGCCGGCGGTCGCAGCTAGGGAACTGTGGGGGGCGTGCCACCGGCAACCCCGGCCCGAGGTGGCCGAATCACCATGCGGCTCAGCTCGGTTCGATAAGGAGAATGACGATGGCTTTTGTGACCACGCAGCCCGAGGCGTTGACGGCCGCAGCCGGCGAGCTACGGAGCATCGGCTCGGTGTTGGCCGCCCAGAACGCGGCCTCCGCCGCCCCGACTACGGACATAGCACCGGCGGGCAGCGACGAGGTTTCGGCGCTCCTGTCGGCGCAGTTCTCCACGTACGGCAGCATGTACCAGGCGGTCAGTAAGCAAGCCGCGGCCGTTCACGAAATGCTGGTCAAGACTCTGGACACCAATTCCGAGTCGTATGCGGCCACCGAGGCCGCCAACGCGGCCGCGGCCAGCACGCCTTCGGCGGCGGCAGCACAGTCCACGATCGGCGGCATGGTGAACGGACTGGGCTCGAACTCGCTGCTTACGGACTTCGGCGAAGGCGCGTCAACCGCGATGATGTATGTACCGTCGAGCCTGCTTCCGTCCATGATCGGCTTCCTGACCAGTGCAGGCGCCCACGCCGGCGCCGGAAGCGGCCTGGGTGCGCTGCTGACCCCCGGTGGTGCGCTCGGCGCCCTAGGCGGGCTGGGCGGGGTCGGTGGCGGAGTCGGTGCGGCCGGCAGTGCCGCCGCAGCCGCGGCCGCGCCCGCTGCAGCCGGGGTGGTGGGCCCGGCGTCGCTGGTGAACAGCTCGTCGGTGCCGCCGAGTTGGGC
>NZ_JBYCLB010000471.1:0-5212 GCF_057473705.1 Mycobacterium sp. TH-M15
CTCCAAATCGAGTAAAGCCATTAGGTAGATATCAATTATCGTGCACTATCAGATCATTAGCGCTGCTTAACGAAACATTATGGAACGCCCATTAGACAGGAAGTCTGATCTTTTCCCGATGGAGTCTTACTTACTTGCATAGCTCATCCACGTGACTAGTGCCGTCATTGATCGCATTCAAAGTCGTCGCCAACTCGGAAGTTGGCTCGTCATTCAGTGCATGAATTGCAAGGTCCTTGTACAAATTACCGAGCGATCGAACCGCATCAGCCAAGTCGGGAGAAGTAGCTGGCTCGGCTGCGAGATGGCTAATAATGTAATCACCAGCGGCATATGCTGCCAGGCGAGCCAAGGTGCCAGTCGTGAGCGCTCCGAGATAATCATCTCCCGTCGGTTTTGGTTTGTTAGAATTCACCGAAACCTCATTTTTAGCAATGGTATAGGCCGAACAAACATCCTTCTTTGCATCAGCGATCTGCTGTTTGGTGAAGTTCTGCGTAGTCGGCAACGTGGAGGGCGCCGGACGGAACCACCCGGCGACTGCTAAGCCTGTAGCGATCAGCGCAGTCGCCAACGTCAGCATGAGTAGCCACCGCCGTGGTGGGCGGACCATGGGAAAGGGTGTGGGTGGCCAATAGGGTGGAGCAGCCGGAGCCGAGGGCTGCACATCCGGAACGTTGTCGCCCGGTGGTATGTGAGACATTAGCTGATGGTATCGCTGCTCAATGAAGTTGGTAGTCATCCTGTGAAGGTGCGAACTGCCACACTGAACCCATGCCCCGTCCCCAGGTGCACCTGCTGACCCGCGCCGGCTGCCCGGCCTGCACCAGGGCGCATGAGCAGCTGACCGCGCTCGCCGCGGAGCTCGGCTTCGACCTCACCGCCGTCGACGTCGACGCCGCCGCCGCGGCCGGCGACGCCGGGCTGCGGGCCGAGTTCGGCGACCGGCTGCCGGTGGTACTGCTCGACGGCCGCGAACACGGCTACTGGGAGGTCGACGAGGCGCGGCTGCGGGCGGATCTGGCCGCCCGCGGGTGAGCGGCCCCGGCACTGCCGGCGAATTTTGTCGGCCCGCTGGTTAGCGTCTACCGTGGAGTTCTGCGTTTCCACTGGTGACAGCGAAGGAGCAGGCCAGGTGATGCTGCCGTGAGCGTGCTGCTTTTCGGGGTGTCGCATCGCAGTGCCCCGGTATCTGTTCTCGAGCAGCTGAGCACCGACGAGTCCGATCAGGTCAAGATCGTCGACCAGGTGCTGCAGTCACCGCTGGTCACCGAGGCGATGATGCTGTCGACCTGCAACCGGGTCGAGGTCTACGCGGTGGTCGACGCCTTCCACGGCGGCCTGTCGGTGATCGGCCAGGTGCTCGCCGAGCACTCCGGCTTGTCGCTGGGCGATCTGACCAAGCACGCCTACGTCCGCTACAGCGAGGCCGCCGTCGAGCATCTGTTCGCGGTTGCCAGCGGCCTGGACTCGGCGGTGGTCGGTGAGCAGCAGGTGCTCGGCCAGGTGCGCCGGGCCTACGCGACCGCCGAAGCCAACCGGACCGTCGGCCGGGTGCTGCACGAGCTGGCCCAGCAGGCGCTGTCGGTGGGCAAGCGGGTGCACTCCGAGACCGGCATCGACGCGGCCGGGGCGTCGGTGGTCTCGGTGGCGCTGGGCATGGCCGCGGCAAAGCTAGGCGAGCCCGGGCTGGCCGGCAAGACCGCGGTGGTGATCGGCGCCGGGGCGATGGGGGCGCTGTCGGCGGCTCACCTCGGCCGCGCCGGGGTGAGCCACATCCGCGTCGTGAACCGGTCGCTGCCGAGGGCGCAGCGGCTGGCCCGCAAGATCCGCGAGACCGGCATCGGGGCCGAAGCGCTGACCCTGGACCGGGTGACGGCCGCGCTGGCCGACGCCGACGTCGTGGTGAGCTGCACCGGCGCGGTGCGGCCGGTGGTCTCGCTGGGCGACGTCTACCACGCGCTCACCGAGGGTCGCCGCGACGAGACCGCCCGGCCGCTGGTGATCTGCGACCTGGGCATGCCCCGCGACGTCGACCCCGCGACGGCCGGGCTGCCCGGGGTCTGCGTCGTCGACATGGACCGGGTGCAGCGCGAGCCGTCGGCGCGGGCCGCCGCGGCCGACACCGACGCCGCCCGCGACATCGTCACCCGCGAGGTCGCCGGCTACCTCGCCGGACAGCGGATGGCCGAGGTGACCCCGACGGTGACCGCGCTGCGCCAGCGCGCCGCCGACGTGGTCACCGCCGAGCTGCTGCGCCTGGAGCACCGGCTGCCCGGCCTGGACGTCGACCAGCGTGACGAGGTGGCCCGCACCGTGCGCCGGGTGGTGGACAAGCTGCTGCACGCACCGACGGTGCGGGTCAAGCAGCTGGCCGGCTCGCCCGGTGGCGACAGCTACGCCGAGGCGCTGCGTGAGCTGTTCGAACTCGACCCGCACGCGGTGGATGCGGTCGCGACGGCCGGCGAGCTGCCGGCGCTTCCCGACACCGGAACCGCTACCGGGCGATAGCCGCGACAACCGCGACAACCGCAGTGGAGACGTCTTGGCCGAGGTGATCCGGATCGGCACCCGGGGCAGCGTTCTGGCGACCACCCAGGCCGGCACCGTCCGTGACGCGCTGATCGCCAACGGGCACGCCGCGGAGCTGGTGATCGTCAGCACCGCCGGTGACCGGTCCTCCGACCCGATCGAGACGCTCGGGGTGGGGGTCTTCACCGCGGCGCTGCGGGAGGCCATCGCCGACGGCCGGGTGGACGCCGCGGTGCACTCGCACAAGGATCTGCCGACCGCCGCCGACCCGCGGTTCGTGATCGCGGCGATTCCGCCACGTGCGGACCCGCGTGACGCGCTGGTGGCCCGCGACGGGCTTACCCTCGGGGAGCTGCCACCCGGGTCGGTAGTGGGCACCTCGTCGCCGCGGCGGGCCGCGCAGCTTAGCGCACTGGGTCTCGGTTTGGAAATCCGGCCCCTACGAGGCAACCTAGATACCAGGTTGAACAGGGTAAGCAGTGGTGATCTGGACGCCATCGTGGTAGCCCGGGCGGGTCTGGCCCGGCTGGGACGACTCGATGCCGTCACCGAGACGCTGGAGCCGGTGCAGATGTTGCCGGCTCCGGCTCAAGGTGCGCTCGCGGTGGAGTGTCGGGCCGGGGACGCCGAGCTGGTGGCGGTGCTCGCCGAACTCGACGACGCCGACAGCCGCGTCGCGGTCGTCGCCGAGCGAGCCCTGCTGGCCGAACTGGAGGCGGGCTGTTCCGCACCGGTGGGCGCGATCGCCGAGGTGGTCGACTCCATCGATGAGGACGGACACGTCTTCGAGGAGTTGTCGCTGCGCGGCTGCGTGGCGGCGCTGGACGGATCCGACGTGATCCGCGCGTCCGGCATCGGCACCCGCGACCGGGCCCGGGAACTCGGGGTCTCGGTGGCCGGGGAGCTGTTCGACCTAGGCGCGCGCGAACTCATGGCGGACGCGCGGTAGAGGTGCCGCGTAGCGGCGTGACGAGAACTGACTGGGAGTGACAGATGGCTCGCCAACTGAGCCCGCGGGGGCGGAAGCCGAAGCCGGGCCGCATCGTGTTCGTCGGCTCGGGTCCGGGAGACCCCGGCCTGCTGACGACGCGGGCGCGAACGGCGCTGACGAACGCCACATGTGTGTTCACCGATCCCGACGTGCCCGAGTCGGTGCTGGCGCTGGTCGGTATCGACCTGCCGCCGATCGCCGGCCCGAAGCCGGCCGCCGACGCCAAGACCGGGGCCGCCGATGCCGAAGGCGCAACCGGTGCTGACGCCGCCGCCGCCGAAGCCCCGGTCGCACCGGGCGGCCCGGACATCCGGCCGGCGCTGGGTGAACCGGCCGACGTGGCCAAGACGCTGATCGCCGAGGCCCGCGGCTGCGAAGACGTGGTGCGGCTGGTGGCCGGCGACCCGTTCTCGGTGGACGCGGTGATCGCCGAGGTAAGCGCCGTGGCCCGCAGCGCGGTGAGCTTCGAGGTGGTGCCCGGCCTGCCCGCCACCAGCGCGGTGCCCAGCTACGCCGGCCTGCCGCTGGGGTCGTCGCACACCGTGGCCGACGTCCGCGGTGACCTGGACTGGGGCGCGCTGGCCGCCGCGCCGGGTCCGCTGATCCTGCAGGCCACCGCGTCGCGCCTGCCCGAGGCCGCGCGCACCCTGATCGACTACGGCCTGACCGAGTCCACCCCGTGCGTGGTCACCTCCTCGGGCACCACCTGCGCGCAGCGTTCGGTGGAGTCCAGCCTGGAGGGGCTGACCAACCCGGCCACGCTGACCGGGCTGGAACAGCCAGGCGCAGTCAGTGGTCAGGAGCCGGCGCTGGGGCCGCTGGTGGTGACCATCGGCAAGACCGTCGCCAACCGAGCCAAACTGAACTGGTGGGAGAGCCGCGCCCTCTACGGCTGGACGGTGCTGGTGCCGCGCACCAAGGACCAGGCCGGCGAGATGAGCGAGCGGCTGGTGGAGTACGGTTCGCTGCCGATCGAGGTACCGACCATCGCCGTGGAACCGCCGCGCAGCCCCACCCAGATGGAACGGGCGGTCAAGGGTTTGGTCGACGGCCGGTACCAATGGGTGGTGTTCACCTCCACCAACGCGGTGCGTGCGGTCTGGGAGAAGTTCAACGAGTTCGGGCTGGACGCCCGGGCGTTCTCCGGGGTCAAGATCGCCTGCGTCGGCGAGTCGACCGCCGACCGGGTCCGCGCGTTCGGCATCAGCCCCGAGCTGGTGCCGTCCGGGGAGCAGTCCTCGCTCGGCTTGCTCGACGAATTCCCGCCCTATGACAGCGTTTTCGACCCGGTGAACCGGGTGTTGCTGCCGCGGGCCGACATCGCCACCGAGACGCTGGCCGAGGGTCTGCGGGATCGGGGCTGGGAGATCGAGGACGTCACCGCCTACCGCACCGTTCGGGCCGCGCCGCCGCCGGCGTCGATCCGGGAGATGATCAAGACCGGCGGATTCGACGCGGTCTGCTTCACGTCCAGCTCGACGGTGCGCAACCTGGTCGGCATCGCCGGCAAGCCGCACGCGCGCACCATCGTGGCGTGCATCGGGCCGAAGACCGCCGAGACCGCAGCCGAGTTCGGCCTGCGGGTCGACGTGCAGCCGGAGACCGCCGCGGTAGGCCCGCTGGTCGACGCGCGGGCCGAACACGCCGCCCGGCTGCGCGCCGAGGGCGCGCTGCCGCCGCCGCGCAAGA
>NZ_JBYCLB010000472.1:0-7883 GCF_057473705.1 Mycobacterium sp. TH-M15
GGCCGCGCTGCCGCTGGGGCTGTGGGTACCGGTGCTGCCCGGCACCCGGCAGGTCACCGTGGGCGGCGCGATCGCCTGCGACATCCACGGCAAGAACCACCACAGCGCAGGCAGCTTCGGCAACCACGTCGTCTCGATGGAGCTGTTGACCGCCGACGGCTCGGTGCGCCGCCTGGAGCCCGACGGCCCTGATGCTTCAGCGGCCGAGCTGTTCTGGGCGACCGTCGGCGGCAACGGGCTGACCGGGATCATCCTGCGGGCCGTCATCGCCATGACCCCCACCGAGACGGCGTACTTCCTCAACGACGGCGACAACACCGCGAACCTGGACGAGACCATCGCTTACCACAGCGACGGCAGCGAAGCCCGCTACACCTACTCGTCGGCGTGGTTCGATGCGATCAGCGCACCGCCCAAGCTGGGACGCGCGTCGATCACCCGGGGCCGGCTGGCGCTGCGCGACGAGTTGCCGAAGAAGCTGGCCAAGAATCCACTGAAATTTGATGCGCCACAGCTGATGACGGTTCCGGATATCTTTCCAAACGGCGTGCTGAACAAATTCACCGGAAGCCTGATCGGGGAGGTGTACTATCGCCGCGGCGGCCACTACCGCGGCAAGGTGCAGAACCTGACGCAGTTTTATCACACGCTGGACTTGCTCGGTGAATGGAACCGCGGCTACGGGCCGGCCGGCTTCGCGCAGTACCAGTTCCTGGTGCCCACCGAGGCGGTCGAGGAGTTCAAGGCCATCCTGCGCAGCATCCAGGCCAGCGGGCACTATTCGTTCCTCAACGTGTTCAAGCTGTTCGGTCCGGGAAATCGAGCGCCGCTGAGCTTCCCAATGGCGGGCTGGAACGTCGCCATGGACTTCCCGATGAAAGCCGGGGTGAACGAATTCCTCACCGAACTGGACCGCCGGGTGCTGGAGTTCGGCGGCCGGCTCTACACCGCCAAGGACTCGCGGACCACCGCCGAGACATTCCACGCCATGTACCCGCGGATCGGCGAATGGATCGCGGTGCGCCGCAAGGTGGATCCGGACGGGATCTTCGCCTCGGACATGGCCCGACGTTTGGAGCTGCTGTAAATGGTGTTTGACGCCGTGGGAAACCCGCAGACCATCCTGCTGCTCGGCGGCACCTCCGAGATCGGGTTGGCGATCTGCGAACGCTACCTGCGCAACACGCACGCGCGGGTGCTGTTGGCCTGTCTGCCCGGCGACCCGGGCCGCGAGGCCGCCGCCGCGCAGCTGCTGGCCGGCGGCGCGAAATCGGTGGAGGTGATCGACTTCGACGCGCTGGACACCGAGAGTCACCCGAAGGCGATCGACGGCGCGTTCAAAGCCGCGGGTGACTCCAAAGACATAGACGTGGCGATCGTGGCGTTCGGGATGGACGCCGACGCCGAAGAGCTCTGGCACAACCAAGCCAAGGCGGTCCAGGTGGCCGCGATCAACTACACCGCGGCGGTGTCGGTGGGGGTGCTGCTCGGCGAGAAGATGCGCACCCAGGGCTTCGGCCAGATCATCGCGATGAGCTCGGTGGCCGGCGAGCGGGTGCGTCGGTCCAACTTCGTCTACGGCTCCAGCAAGGCCGGCCTGGACGGCTTCTACCTCGGCCTGGGCGAAGCGCTGCGCGAGTACGGGGTGCGGGTGCTGGTGATCCGGCCCGGCCAGGTGCGCACCCGGTTCAGCGCACACGTCGAGGAGGCACCGCTCACCGTGGACAAGGAGTACGTCGCCGACCTGGCCGTCACCGCCTCCGGCAAGGGCAAGCAGCTGGTGTGGGCGCCGGGCGCCTTCCGCTACGTGATGATGGTGCTGCGGCACGTGCCGCGGGCCATCTTCCGCCGGCTGCCGATCTGATCATGCTGCTGGACGCACCGGTCGGTCCCGCCTGCCACGCGCGTAATCGGCTTCCCGGCTTTAACCGACGCTCCATCCGTAACTCCGGGGAGGCCCACGGTGGGTTGCCCGCCTCTGAGCGACGGGCCGGCGAACGCACCAACCCTGCCCTCCGGTGGCCACCGGGGCTGCTGCGCCCACCGGGCCGCTCGAGGTCGGTGTGACACATGACGCGTAACGCGCTGACCGCCGCCGCCAAGACGGCGGCCCAGATGGCGCTGGCGGCCGCCGTCGCCATCGTCGTCGCGGCCATAGCGCTGATCGCCATCTCCCGGGTGCAGTGGCCCGCCTACCCGTCGTCGAACCAGCTGCACGCGCTGACCACCGTCGGCCAGGTGGGCTGTCTGGTCGGGCTGCTCGGCTGCGGCTGGCTGTGGCGACGGTCGACCCGGTGCAGGCGCGGGCTGGCCTGGTTCGGCGCGCTGGTCTTCGTCTCGGCGTTCACCGTGGTGACGCTCGGCATGCCGCTCGGCGCCACCAGGCTGTACCTGTTCGGCATCTCCGTCGACCAGCAGTTCCGCACCGAGTACCTGACCCGGCTCACCGACAGCCCAGCGCTGCGCGATATGACCTACGTCGGCCTGCCGCCGTTCTACCCGCCCGGCTGGTTCTGGCTGGGCGGGCGGGCCGCGGCGCTGACCGGCACCCCGGCCGAGCACGCCTGGGCGGTGTACAAGCCGTGGGCAATCACCTCGATCACCATCGCGGTGGCCGTCGCGCTGGTGCTGTGGAACCGGCTGATCCGCTTCGAGTACGCGCTGATCGCCACCGTGGCCACCGCGGCGGCGACGCTGACCTACAGCTCGCCGGAGCCGTACGCGGCGATGATCACCGTGCTGCTGCCGCCGGTGCTGATCCTGGCCTGGTCCGGCCTGCGCGCCGGTGGGCGGGCCGGACCGGCCGCCCCCGCCGAACGTGCGGACAGGTTCACGCTCGGCGTCGACCGTGCGCCTAACGTCACGCTCGCCACGAACGTGCCGCGGCACAGCGGCTGGGCCGCGGTGGCCGGGACCGGGATCTTCCTCGGCTTCGCGGCCACCTTCTACACCCTGCTGGTGGCCTACACCGCGTTCACCGTGACCCTGATGGCGCTCGGGCTGGCGGCCTGGCGCTGGCGTAGGCACGGCCTGCGCGCCGCTGTACACCCACTGGCCCGGCTGGCGGTGATCGCCGTGCTCGCGGCGGCCATCGCCTCGGTCACCTGGCTGCCGTACCTGCTGCGGGCGGCCCGCGAGCCGATCGGCAACACCGGCACCGCCTTTCACTACCTGCCCGGCGATGGCGCCGAACTCTCCTTCCCGATGCTGCAGTTCAGCATGCTCGGGGCACTCTGCCTGCTGGGCACGCTCTGGCTGGTGGCGCGGACGGGAACCAGCACCCGGGCGGCGGCACTGGGCATCGGCGTGCTCGCCGTCTACCTGTGGTCGCTGCTGTCGATGCTGACCACGCTGGCGCGCACCACGCTGCTGAGCTTCCGGCTGCAGCCCACCCTGACCGTGCTGCTGGTCACCGCGGGGGTGTTCGGCTTCGTCGAAGCCGCGACGCTGCTGGCCCGGCGCGGTCGAGAGCGGTCCTGGGGGGTGCTGCCGGCGGCGACGGCGCTGGGCCTGGTCGGGGCGATCGGGTTCAGCCAGCACATCCCCGAGGTGCTGCGGCCGGACATCACCATCGCCTACACCGACACCGACGGCGACGGCCAGCGGGGCGATCGCCGGCCGCCCGCCGCGGAGAAGTACTACCCGGCGATCGACGCCGCCATCACCGGGGTCACCGGCCGGCCGCGCACCGAGACCGTCGTGCTCACCGCCGACTACAGCTTCCTGTCCTACTACCCCTACTGGGGCTTCCAGGGCCTGACCTCGCACTACGCCAACCCGCTGGCCCAATTCGACGACCGGGCGGCCGCGATCGAGGACTGGGCCACGCTGGAGACGTCGGAGGGGTTCATCCGGGCGCTGGACACGCTGCCGTGGCGACCGCCAACCGTCTTCTTGATGCGGCACGGCGCCGGGGAGACCTACACGCTGCGGCTGGCCAAGGACGTCTACCCCAACCACCCCAACGTCCGGCGCTACCCGGTGAGCCTGGACGCGGCGCTCTTCGCCGGCCCGGAGTTTAGCGTGCAGAAGATCGGCCCGTTCGTGTTGGCCGTCCGACGCTGATTAATCTAGGCGCGTGAGTTCCGTGGCCACCAGGTACCGGGTCGCCCGGATCGTCGCCGCCGTCGCCGGTCTGCTCGGCGCGCTGCTGGCGGTGCTCACCCCGGTGCTGCCGGTCAAGCAGACCACCGCACAGCTGAACTGGCCGCAGAACGGCGCGCTGTCCAGCGTGCAGGCGCCGCTGATCAGCTACGTCGCCACCGACCTGGACATCAGCATCCCGTGCCGGGTCGCCGAAGGGCTGGCCGGCCCGCAGCAGAACAAGACCGTGCTGCTGTCGACGGTGCCCAAGCAGGCGCCGAAAGCCGTCGACCGCGGCCTGCTGATCCAGCGCGCCAACAACAACCTGGTGGTGGTGGTCCGCAACACCCCGGTGGTGGCGGCGCCGATGAGCCAGGTGCTCGGCGGCGACTGCCAGCGGCTCACGTTCAGCGCCCACCACGACAAGGTCACCGGCGAGTTCGTCGGGCTGACCCAGGGTCCACACTCCGAACACCCCGGCGAGCCGCTGCGTGGCGAACGCGGCGGCTACGACTTCCGCCCGCAGATCGTCGGGGTCTACACCGATCTGTCCGGACCGGCCCCGGCCGGGCTGGAGTTCTCCGCCACCGTCGACACCCGCTACTCCAGCGGCCCCACGCCGCTGAAGCTGGCCGCGATGATCCTCGGCGTCGTACTGACCTTTATTGCGTTAGCCGCGCTTCATTGTCTGGACACCGCCGACGGGGTCCGGCACCGGCGGGTGCTGCCACCGCGCTGGTGGACGGTGAGCGGGCTGGACGCGCTGGTGGCCGCGGTACTGGTGTGGTGGCATTTCATCGGCGCCAACACCTCCGACGACGGCTACATCCTGACCATGGCCCGGGTCGCCGAGCGCGCCGGTTACATGTCCAACTACTACCGCTGGTTCGGCAGCCCGGAGGCGCCGTTCGGCTGGTACTACGACCTGCTGGCGATCTGGTCGCACGTCTCCACGGCCAGCGTCTGGATGCGACTGCCCACGCTGATCATGGGGTTGGTCAGCTGGTGGTTGATCAGCCGGGAGGTGCTCCCCCGGTTGGGTCACGCGGTCAAGCACAGCCGGGCGGCGGCATACACCGCCGGCGGCCTCTTCCTGACCTTCTGGCTGACGTTCAACAACGGGCTGCGGCCGGAGCCGATCATCGCCCTGGGCATCCTGGCGACCTGGTGCTCGGTGGAGCGGGCGGTGGCCACCAGCCGGCTGCTGCCGCTGGCGGCGGCCTGCATCATCGGCGCGCTCACCCTGTTCTCCGGGCCGACCGGCATCGCCTCGGTCGGTGCGCTGCTGGTCGCGGTCGGGCCGCTGCTGACCATCCTGCACCGCCGCTCCAAGCAGTTCGGGCTGCTCCCGCTGGTGGCGCCGGTGCTGGCCGCGGTCACCGTCACCGTGATCGTGATCTTCCGCGACCAGACCCTGGCCGGTGAGGTCGACGCCAGCCTGATGAAATCCGCCGTCGGGCCCAGCCTGGCCTGGTTCGACGAGTACGTGCGCTACGAACGGCTGTTCATGCCGACCCCGGACGGCTCGGTGGCCCGCCGTTTCCCGGTGCTGGCGCTGCTGCTGGCGCTGGCGGTGGCGGTGGCGATGTCGCTGCGCAAGGGCCGGATCCCGGGCACCGCGGCCGGACCCAGCCGGCGGATCATCGGGATCACCATCATCTCGTTCCTGGCGATGATGTTCACCCCGACCAAGTGGACCCATCACTTCGGGGTGTTCGCCGGGCTGGCCGGCTCGCTGGGTGCGCTGGCCGCGGTCGCGGTGAGCGCCGCCGCGATGCACTCGCGGCGCAACCGCACCCTGTTCACCGCCGCGGTGCTGTTCATCACCGCGCTCTCGTTCGCCAGCGTCAACGGCTGGTGGTACGTGTCGAATTTCGGTGTGCCATGGGCCAACATGTTCCCGAAGTGGCACATCGCGTTCGCCACCAGCCTGCTCGGACTGACCATGCTGACGTTGCTGGCTGCGGCCTGGTTCCACTTCACCAACGGCACCGACCGGCTGCCGAGGCCAGGATCCCGGGTGGCGCCGGTCATCCAGTCCTCGCTGGCGATCGTCGCCTGGGTGCTGATCATCTTCGAGGTGGCTTCGCTGACCGCGGCGATGGCCGGCGAGTACCCGGCCTGGACGGTGGGCCGGTCCAACCTGCAGGCGGTCACCGGTATCACCAGCACCCGGGCCTGCGGGCTGGCCGAAGACGTGCTGGTGGAGCCGGACCCCAGCGCCGGGATGCTGGAGCCGGTGGACACCCCGGTCGGTGAGGCGCTGGGCGACGGCTTCACCGACGGCTTCTCCCCGGATGGGATTCCGGTCGACGTCCGCGCCGACCCGGTGATGGGCCCACCCGGCCTGGTCGACGACGACGTGCCGATCAGCACCGGTGAGGCCGGCACCGAAGGCGGCATTACCGTGGCGGCCGGTATCAACGGCTCGCGGGCGCGGCTGCCCTACAACCTGGACCCGGCCCGGACCCCGGTGCTGGGCAGCTGGCGTCCGGGTCTGCAGCTGCCTGCGGTGCTGCGGTCGGCCTGGTACCGGCTGCCGCCCGCGGCCGAACGCGGCGCGTCCGCGCCGCTACTGGTGGTGTCGGCGGCCGGCCGGTTCAGCGCCAAAGAGGTGACCGTGCAGTGGGCCACCGACCAGCAGGCCGCCGACGAGAAGCCGGGCGGGCGTTTGGAGTTCGGCGACATCGGGCCGGCGCCGGCGTGGCGCAACCTGCGGGCGCCACTGAGCGCGATTCCGGCCGAGGCCACCCGGATCCGGCTGGTCGCCCGCGACGACGACCTGGCCCCGCAGCACTGGATCGCGCTGACCCCGCCGCGCATCCCGAAGCTGCGCACCCTGCAGCAGGTGGTCGGCTCCACGGAGCCGGTGATGCTGGACTGGCTGGTGGGCCTGGCGTTCCCGTGCCAGCGACCGTTCGGCCACCAGTACGGGGTGACCGAGGTGCCCGCGTGGCGGATCCTGCCGGACCGGTTCGGCGCCGAGGCCAACTCGCCGGTGATGGACAAGAACGGCGGCGGGCCACTGGGCATCACCGAGCTGCTGGTGCACGCCGCGACGGTGCCCAGCTACCTCAAGAACGACTGGTACCGGGACTGGGGCGCGCTGCAGCGGCTGACGCCCTACTACCCGAAGGCCACGCCGGCTCAGCTCGAGCTGGGTTCGGCGACCCGCAGCGGGCTGTGGCGGCCGGCTCCGCTGCGGTTCGAACCGATGAAGTCGCGCTGATCCAGGCGCTGCGCGCAGCTCCAGGCGTCGGCAGCACGCCCAGGAACAGGAGCCATCCCCCGTCGACGGCCGTTCCGGTCAGCCTACGGCCGAGAAGAACCGGGGACGCCAGACCAGACGGGTGGATCCGGGCCTATCGCCGCCGGTCGCCTACCATCGATCCTCGTGCCCCCCGACGACAACCAGGCGGTCCGCTTCCGGGCCGCACGGCTGATCGCCGTCGTCGCGGGCATCGTCGGCGTGCTGCTCTGCGGCCTGGCGCCGCT
This sequence comes from Mycobacterium sp. TH-M15, assembly GCF_057473705.1. NCBI lineage: Bacteria > Bacillati > Actinomycetota > Actinomycetes > Mycobacteriales > Mycobacteriaceae > Mycobacterium > Mycobacterium sp. TH-M15. Next base: position 7,579 of record NZ_JBYCLB010000472.1, read on the forward strand.
GCTGCCGGTCGACCAGACCACCGCGACCATCCTGTGGCCGCAGGGCTTGGACAAGGACGGCAACGTCGGCGACATCACCGCCCCGCTGGTCGCCGGCGCCCCGCGGTCGCTGGACATCACCATCCCGTGCCCGGCGATCGCCACCCTGCCGGAGAGCGGCGGCCTGGTGCTCTCCACGGTGCCGGCCGGCGGGGTGGACGCCACCAAGAGCGGACTGTTCGTGCAGGCCACCAAGGAGTCGGTGGTCGCCGCATTCCGGGACACCGTCGCCGTCACCCAACCGCGGCAGACCGTGCAGACCGGCG
>NZ_JBYCLB010000473.1:0-5667 GCF_057473705.1 Mycobacterium sp. TH-M15
CGGCGGCGTGATCCAGCGCCCGCTGCACCTCGGCTCCGGTGGCGTCCCCGCCGGCGTGGATGATCCGCCGCCGGGAGTGCCCGCCCTCCCGGGTCAGCGCCCACCGCCCGGCGGCCGCCCGGTCGAATTGCGCGCCGTGGCCGGCCAGTTCGGCCACCGCCCGGTACCCGTCGGCGACGATCGAGGTCACCGCGTCCGGGTCGCAGAGCCCGCCGCCGGCCGCCAGTGTGTCGGCGACGTGCGCGGCCACCGAGTCGTCGTTATCCGGCAGCACCACCGCGATCCCGCCCTGGGCGTAGTGGGTGGCAGTCACCCCGGACGGCCGGTGGTCCTTGTTGAGCACCAGTACATCGGCACCGGCCCGGGCGGCGGCCTGGGCGGCGGTCAGCCCGGCGACTCCGGTGCCGATGACGACCACGTCGGCCCGCTGGCGCCAGACAGCGCCGGCGGTCATGCGCCGGCGGTGACGGTCTGCCCGATGGAGACCATCCGCTGCACGCTCTGCAGGGCCAGCTGGGCGATCTGCGGGTCGACGTCGATCGCGTCGGCGCCCTCGACCAGGCTGCGCAGCAGGGCGGCCGGGGTGATCATCTTCATGTACTTGCAGAAGGCGCCTGAGTTGACCGCCTCGAAGTCGACCTCGGGCGCGGCCTTGCTCAGCTGGTAGAGCATGCCGATCTCGGTGGCGACCAGCACCTTGCTCGCCTGGGTCTTGCGCGCCTCGGCCAGCATCCCGCCGGTGGACAGGATCTTCACCCGCTCCTCGGGGAAGATGCCCTCACCGACGAGGTACAGCGCCGAGGTGGCGCACCCGCACTCGGGGTGCACGAAGAGTTCGGCCTCCGGGTGGGTCTGGGCCAGCTCGGCGAGCTGGTCGCCGTTGATCGCCGCGTGCACATGGCATTCCCCGGCCCAGATCTCCATGTTCCGCCGGCCGGTGACCCGTTGGACGTGCTGGCCGAGGAACTGGTCGGGCAGGAACAGCACCTCGCGGTCCGGGTCGATCGCGTTGACGATGTCGACGGCGTTCGACGAGGTGCAGCAGAAGTCGGTGAGCGCCTTCACCTCGGCGGTGGTGTTGACGTAGGAGACCACCGCCGCGCCCGGGTGGTCGTCCTTCCAGGCCCGCAGGTCCTCGACGCTGATCGAGTCGGCCAGCGAGCAGCCAGCCCGGGCGTCCGGGATCAGCACCGTCTTCTCCGGCGACAGGATCTTGGCCGTCTCCGCCATGAAGTGCACCCCGCAGAAGACGATGGTGCCCGCGTCGGTCTCGGCGGCGATCCGGGCCAGACCGAGTGAGTCACCGACGTGGTCGGCGATGTCCTGGATCGGCGGCAGCTGGTAGTTGTGCGCCAGGATGACGGCGTTGCGCAGCTGTTTCAGCCGCAGAATCTCTTCGGCCCAGTCATCGTCGGGCTCCACCCCGCTGTAGCCGCCCTCGCTCCTGATGATGCGGTCGGCGAGATGGCTGGTCAGCGGACCGGCGGTGTTCAGGGTCGTCATACGGAAATTCCTTCCCCACTGGGTTTTCGACTTACAATCGAAAACATGGTTCATACTAGCACTGCACACGAAGTGCTCGCCGTGGTGTTTCAGGTTCGCGGCCTGGATTCACGAGCCCCGACGCTGAACGCGCTGCTCTGGCAGCGCGCCCGGGAGCCGGAACACGGCCGGTGGGCGCTGCCGGGCGGGGTGCTCCGCGACGACGAGGACCTGCTGACCTCGACCCGCCGGCAGCTGGCCGAGAAGGTCGACCTGCGCGAGATCGCCCACCTGGAGCAGCTCGCGGTCTTCTCCGATCCGGCCCGGACGCCGGGCCTGCGCACCATCGCGTCGACCTTCCTCGGCCTGGTCCCGGCCGGATCGACGCCCGAACTGCCGGCCGACACCCGCTGGCATCCGGCCGACACCTTGCCGCCGACGGCCTTCGACCACGGCCCGATGGTGGATCACGCCCGGACCCGGCTGGCGGCCAAGATGTCCTACACCAACATCGGCTTCGCCCTGGCCCCGCCGGAGTTCGCGGTGTCCACGCTGCGGGACATCTACAGCGCCACCCTCGGCTACCAGGTCGACGCCACCAACCTGCAGCGGGTGCTGGTGCGGCGCGGCGTCATCACCCCCACCGGCACCACCGCCCGCTCCGGGCGCAGCGGCGGGCGCCCGGCGGCGCTGTACCGGTTCACCGACTCGCAGCTGCGGGTCACCGACGAATTCGCGGCGCTGCGACCACCCGGGTGACCTGCGGCACCGCCGGCGTTCGGGTGAGATTCTGCCCGCCACCGGTGCGTCGGACTGGATTCTTAACGGCCTCTTAAGCCAGAATGCTCCGGTGAGCTTTGACAGCCTGGCCCGCGACGCGGGCGTCGAATGGATCGGGCAGGCCGGCCACGAGGAGCTGCGGCACCGCGTCCACCCACTGCGGCCGGACGCGGACCCCTTCTATCAGCCGCCGGCGGGCTTCGAACACGCGCTGCCCGGCACGGTGCTGCGCTCCCGGGACGTCGAGCTGGCATTCCTGGGCCTGATCCCGCAACCGATCCACGCCACCCAGCTGCTCTACCGGACCGTCGACCGCCACGGCCGGCCGCAGGCCACGGTGACCACCGTGCTGGTGCCGGCCGACCGCAAGAAGATCGGCCCGTACCCGCTGCTGTCCTACCAGTGCGCGATCGACGCGGTGGACGGGCGCGGTTTCCCGTCATATGCGCTGCGCCGCCGAGCCCGGGCGATCGGATCGTTCACGCAGCTGGAGTTGGTGATGATCGCCGCCGCGCTGGCGCAGGGCTGGGCGGTGTCGGTCCCCGACCACGAGGGCCCGAACGGCCACTGGGGCGCACCATACGAGCCCGGTTACTGCATCCTCGACGGGGTGCGGGCGGCGCTGGGCAGCGAGCGGCTGGACCTGTCCGCCGATTCCCCGGTGGGGCTGTGGGGCTACTCGGGTGGCGGACTGGCCACCGGCTGGGCGGCCGAAGTCGCCGCGGACTACGCGCCGGAGCTGACCATCGCCGGTGCGGTGCTCGGGTCGCCGGTCGGCGACCTCGGCAACACCCTGCGCCGGCTCAACGGCTCGTTCTGGTCCGGGCTGCCGAGCATGATGATCTCCGCGCTGGCGCACGTCTACCCGGACCTGGGGCGGGTGATCGACGAGCACGCCACCACCGAAGGCCGGGAGCTGCTGCGCTCGCTGGAGACGATGACCACCGGCGGCGCGGTGTGGGCGATGCGGCACAAGGACCTGAAGTCCTATGTCCGCGAGCCGCTCGACGAGGTGCTGGAACTGCCTGCGGTGCAACACGTTTTCGACGACACCCGGCTCGGTTCGAAGGTCCCGACGCCGCCGGTGCTGATGGTTCAGGCCGTCCACGACCCGGTGATCTCGGTCGACGACATCGACGCGCTGGCCGAGGCGTACACGGCCGGCGGGGCGAAGCTCACCTACCACCGCGACCAGCTGAGCGAGCACCTGTCGCTGCACCCGTTATCGGTGCCGATGGTGCTCAGCTGGCTCAGCGATCGGTTCGCCGGCCGCCCGCTGAACGATCACCCGGTGCGGTCCGGCTGGCCGGCCCTGCTCAAGCCCGCCACCTACGTCGGCCTGCTGCGGCTGGGTCTGGTGGTGGCGGAGGTCGTCACCGGCGGTGCGGTGCACCGTCGCCGGTCGTGACCTCGGGCGGCAGCGGCACCGGCTCGACCGGAGAGCGCGGATAGCGCGGTGACGGCTCGTCGGCCGGGTAGCCACCCAGATCGTCGCGGGCGGTGAAGGCGACGCACAGGGCGTAGACCAGCGCGGCCAGCGCCACCGGCAGCAGCAGGCTGACCTCGATCTGCAGTGCGGTGTGGCCGAAGAAGGCCGGCGGAGCCTCGACGACGTAGTGCAGCCGATGCTCGGGGCTGACCGGGGCCGCGTCGACGTCCACCACGCCGTAGCGCCGGCGCACCAGCCCGGCGCCGAGATTGGTGGCCAGCCCGGCGGCCGCGTAGACACCGACCAGCAGCCCGGCCGCCATCGCCGGGCCGCGATGTGCCCGCCACTGCCACGCCCCGGCGGCGACGACCACCGCCAGCACCGAGAGCAGGCCCAGCGCCAGCGCCGGACCGATGAAGAAGTTCTGCCCGTCGTCACCGAGGTAGGCCTGCACCCGCTCGCCGTCGTGGGTGAGCGCCACCACCCCGTGGACCGGCGGCGCGATCCGCGCCCACAGCACACCGATCACCGCGCCGCCGATCACCGCCGCCCCGGCCACCGTCCCGATCGCGGCGACCCGGCTCACCCGTGGGGCGGCCACGGTCGGCGGCGTCATCGCGCCCCCAGGTCCGCCGAATCCACCGTTCCGTGCCGCGAGCACCGGGCCCACCAGCCGGTCGGCCGGACCTGCACCGCCATCTTGCGGCCGCAGGCGGCGCAGAACCGCGGCGGCCGCAGGCCCAGCTGGGCGGCGGTCAGCTTCGAGGTTTTCGCCGCATCGTCGATCAGCGCGCCGGTGTGGACGTTGTAGACGCCGGCGCCGACCAGCTCCGGTAGTTCGCTACTCACTAGAGGCTCTCGCTGAGCACCTTGATCGGCATCTGCAGCTCCTCGAGCATCTCCAGGTCGTCGTCGATCGACCGGCCCAGCGTGGTCAGGTAGTTGCCGACGATCATCGCGTTGGCGCCGCCCAGCAGGCTGCGCCGGGCGCCCAGGTCGCCGAGGGTGATCTCGCGGCCGCCGGCGAAGCGCAGCGTGGTCCGGGGCAGCGCCAGCCGGAACGCCGCGACGGCGGTGAGCGCCTCGACCGCCGACAACGGGGGCATGCTCTCGAACGGGGTGCCGGGCTGTGGGTTGAGGAAGTTGATCGGCACGTCGTCGGGGTCCAGCGCGGCGATCTGGCCGGCGAACTCGGCGCGCTGCTCCAGGGTCTCCCCCATGCCCAGGATCCCACCGGAGCACAGCTGCATGCCGTTCTCCCGGACCAACTCCAGGGTCGCCAGCCGCTCGTCCCACTCGTGGGTGGTGACCACGCTCGGGAAGTAGGAGCGCGCGGTCTCCAGGTTGTGGTTGTACTTGTGGACGCCGATCTCCTTGAGCTTCTTGGCGGTTCGCGGCGTCAGCAGGCCCAGCGAGGCGGCGATCGGGATGTCCAGGCCGGCCGCGCGGATCGCCTTGATGCCGTCGTCGACCTGCTTGAGCAGCTTGTCGTCGGCGCCGCGGACGGCGGCGACGATGCAGAACTCGGTGGCGCCGGTCGCCGCGGTCGCCTTGGCGGCCGCCACCAGCTCCGGGATGTCGAGCCAGACGCCGCGCACCGGCGAGTCGTCGAAGACCGCCGACTGCGAGCAGAAGTTGCAGTCCTCGGTGCAGCCGCCGGTCTTCAGGCTGATGATGCCCTCGATCTCGACTTCCACGCCGCACCAGCGCATCCGCACCTGGTGGGCCAGGTCGAGCAGCTCGACGAGCCGGTCCTCCCCGAGCTGCAGCACGGCGAGGACCTGGTCCTTGTCCAGGCCCTCGCCGCGGCCCAGCACCTGCTCCCGGGCGACCGCCAGGATGTCGCTGTTCGCGGTCTCGGTGCGCGATTGGGTTGTCGCCTGGGTCACCTGATGCTCCCTTGTCACTGTCGCCGTCATCTCGGTCTTGAACGCCGTTCAGGTTATGGTAGCGGTGTGCAGCTGCACAAACACGAC
>NZ_JBYCLB010000474.1:0-2106 GCF_057473705.1 Mycobacterium sp. TH-M15
AAACGGCTGGCTCTCCGGCCTGCACGACACCGAACTCCTCGGCGCCGTGCAGAGCGCGCTGGTGGCCAAGTCGGGCCTGGACGCCGGCGCCGTCGAGCAGGTCATCGGCGGTTGTGTCACCCAGTTCGGCGAGCAGGCCAACAACATCACCCGGCAGTCCTGGCTGGTCGCCGGGCTGCCCGAGCAGGTGGGTGCCACCAGCGTCGACTGCCAGTGCAGCAGCGGTCAGCAGGCCAACCACCTGATCGCCGGGCTGATCTCGGTCGGCGCCATCGACATCGGCATCGCCTGCGGCGTCGAGGCGATGAGCCGGGTCGGCCTCGGCGAGAACGGCGGCGGTGCCCGGGCGACGTCCTGGGACATCGACCTGCCCAACCAGTTCGAGGCCGCCGAGCGGATCGCCAAGCGGCGCGGTCTGACCCGGGCCGACCTGGACGCTTTCGGGGTGCGCTCGCAGCGGCTGGCCAAGCAGGCCTGGGCCGAGGGCCGGTTCGACCGGGAGATCTCGCCGATCCAGGCGCCGGTGATCGACGAGAACAAGCAGCCCACCGACGCCCTGCACATGGTCGGCCACGACCAGGGCCTGCGCGACACCACCCCGGAGGCACTGGCCGCGCTGAACCCGGTGATCGAGGGCGGCCTGCACACCGCGGGGACGTCGTCGCAGATCTCCGACGGCGCGGCCGCGCTGCTGTGGATGGACGAGGCGAAGGCCACCGCGCTCGGCTTCACCCCGCGGGCGCGGATCGTCAGCCAGGCGTTGGTCGGCGCCGAGACCTACTACCACCTGGACGGGCCGGTGCAGTCCACCGCGAAGGCGCTGGAGAAGGCCGGCATGAAGATCGGCGACATCGACGTGGTCGAGATCAACGAGGCCTTCGCGTCGGTGGTGCTGTCCTGGGCGCAGGTGTACGAGCCGGAGATGGACCGGGTCAACCCGAGCGGCGGCGCGATCGCACTCGGCCACCCGGTCGGCTGCACCGGCAGCCGGCTGATCACCACCGCGCTGCACGAGCTGGAGCGCACCGACAAGTCGACCGCGCTGATCACCATGTGCGCCGGCGGTGCGCTCTCCGGCGCCACCATCATCGAGCGGATCTAGTGGTTGCCGTCGCCGAGGCCGACCGGATCGCCGCCGCGCAGGCATACATCGACGCATTGGTCAGCCACCGCGGCGACGACGTTCCGTTCACGCCGGACTGCGTCCGTATCGAGGTCGGCATCAAGACCGGCTTCTCCGGAGATCACCTGCGCCGCAGCCTGACCCGGGGTCCCCAGTTCCGGCTGATCTCCGCGGCAACCCTGCCGGAGTACAGCGTCGACGGCGACGAGGTGCGGGCGGTCTACGACATCATCACCAAGCCGGCGCTGCTCGGGCGGCGGATCTGCGCCCACGTCGACGAGGTGTTTCGGATCCCGGCCGACGACCAGCACGGCTCCGCGATGATCCACCACATCCGGGCGGGCATCCGGCCGTTCGTCCGCCGCTAGTCCGTTGCCGCCGACCCGTCGCCCGCAAGCGGGAGGTGCCCCCAGCGCCCGACGCCGCCGCATCTGCGGTCGTCGTTAAGCTGACCCGATGGCCGAGCAAGGTTCAGCCCCACGCGGACTCAACTCCGAACTGACCGGTGTCTTCATCAAGTGGATGTCACGCGTCAACACCTGGGCCTACAAGGCGACCGACGGCAGGCTCGGCGGCAAGTGGCGGCTGGGCAGCCAGCGCTTCGGTGACGTCCCGCCGGTCGGGATCCTGACCACCACCGGCCGCAAAACCGGCAAGCCCCGGGAGTCACCGCTGCTGTACCTGCGCGACGGCGACCGGATCATCGTGGTGGCCTCCCAGGGTGGGCGGGCCACCAACCCGATGTGGTACCTGAACCTGAAGGCCGAACCGCGGGTGTCGTTCCAGATCCGCGGCGAGACACGGACGCTGCGGGCGCGTGACGCCACCGACGCCGAACGCGCCGACTACTGGCCGAAGCTCGACGCGATGTACCCGGACTTCGCCGATTACCGGTCCTGGACCGATCGCAAGATGCCGATCGTGATCTGCGAACCGTGGCGCAAGTGGGGAACGAGCTGAGTCGATGGATCATCGAAGTCGCG
>NZ_JBYCLB010000475.1:0-16274 GCF_057473705.1 Mycobacterium sp. TH-M15
GCCCGCCCAGGGCGCGTCGGTCCCCGGGATCGACGGCAGATTGAGCCGCTCCGGCGGGATCTCCGGGGGCGGGACCGGCGGCTGGCCGTTGATCAACAGCGGGCCCCGGGCGCTGTTCAGCAGCGCCGCCCAGCCGCCGTTGCCGAGCGTGGCGCCGACGCTGCAGGCGACCTCCCGGCTGCCTGCCGTCCAGCTGGGCAGTGAGATGGTGGCGTAGGTCAGGGTGAGCGTGGTGTCGCGCAGCTGCACCGGCGCCAGGTAGGCGTCGGTCAGTTTGGTGCACGCGTCCTTGATGAAGGTGTCCTGGTCGGTCTCCGAGGGCAGCCCGGTGGGGAACTTCTCCGCCACGTTCACCGTGCCGGTGACCTCCTTGGTGTGCGGCGTCGTGCAGTCGACCGGGAAATCGGTCGGCTGGTTGCTGGCCGGGTCGATGCCCAGACAGGTGCCGGCCGGCCAGACCTTGGACTGGTCAATGTCGGCCACCTTCCCGGCGAACGGGACCTGCACGTCGTTGATCCCGGGCAGTTGCAGACCGCACAGCATGCGCCGCTCGCCGCGCTGGCGCCATGCCCGGTCGCCGGACCACAACATGCTGGCGACGAACTTGCTGTGCGGGTCGAACCGGACGCCGAGGTAGCGCCGCACCGCCGACTCGCACTGCTCCTGGGTGATCTGGTCGATCCGGGCGTCGGTCGGCGGTGGCGCGCCCGGACCGTACTCCGAGCCGGGGAAGGTGCGCATGTCGATCTGCTCGGCGACCTCGAATTTGTGTTCATCGTCGCAGCCGACGACCGCCGCGGCGTCCAGCTTGTCGTCCGGCCAGGTGAGGCAGTTGCCAGCCGCGGCGCGATCGATCACTTCGCTGTTCTTCGGCCCGGCGAGCGGCGGGGCCGAGTGGCTGCTGAGCCGGCCGGCAAGTTCGCCGAGCCGGCTGTCGGCCGGCACCACGGTAGCCACGCCGGCGATCAGCAGCCCGCCCAGCGCGGCCAGCAGCAGGGCGCGACGGGCCGGCACCGCGCGCAACCAGGACACCCGCTCGACGGGTGAACGCTCCTGGTCCACTGGCTGCGACATCCAGACCATTGTGACAGGCGCCCGGATCGTGGGACACATGGTGCGCACGTAGCGTGCGGTCGTGCCCTCCCGGAGCCCGCGGCGGGATGGCGACAGTAGGGTTGTCAGCCGTGATCGATCCGAATCTGCTGCGTGACGACCCCGACCGTCTCCGGCGCTCGCAGGCGGCCCGGGGCGAGGACCCGGCCCTGGTGGACGCCCTGCTGGCCGCCGACGGCGCCCGGCGGTCGGCGATCGCGGCGGCCGACGCGCTGCGGGCCGAGCAGAAGGCGGCGAGCCGGTCGGTGGGCGGTGCGTCGGAGCAGGACCGGCCCGGCCTGCTGGTCCGGGCGAAGGAGCTCGCCGAGCGGGTGAAGGCCGCCGAAGCCGCGCAGACCGACGCCGATGCCGCATTCACCGCCGCCCAGTTGAAGGTCGCCAACGTCGTCGTCGACGGGGTGCCGGCCGGCGGCGTGGACGACTACGCGGTCCTCGACGTGGCCGGCCGGCCGGCCGGCATCGCCGACCCGAAGGACCACCTGGAGCTCGGTGAGGCGCTCGGGCTGATCGACATGTCGCGCGGCGCCAAGGTCTCCGGCTCGCGGTTCTACTTCCTGACCGGCCGGGGTGCGTTGCTGCAGCTGGGCCTGCTCCAGCTGGCGCTGCGGCTGGCCGTCGAGAACGGCTTCACGCCGATGATCACCCCCGCCCTGGTGCGGCCCGAGATCATGTCCGGCACCGGCTTCCTCGGCGCGCACGCCGACGAGGTGTACCGGGTCGAGTCCGACGACCTCTACCTGGTGGGCACCTCCGAGGTGCCGCTGGCCGGCTATCACGCCGACGAGATCCTGGACCTGACCGGCGGGCCATTGCGGTACGCCGGCTGGTCGTCGTGCTTCCGGCGGGAGGCCGGCAGCTACGGCAAGGACACCCGGGGCATCATCCGGGTGCACCAGTTCGACAAGGTGGAGGCGTTCGTCTACTGCCGGCCGGAGCAGGCCGAGACCGAGCACGACCGGCTGCTGGACTGGCAACGGGAGATGCTGGCCCGCATCGAGGTGCCCTATCGGGTGATCGACGTGGCCGCCGGCGATCTGGGGTCCTCGGCGGCCCGCAAATTCGACTGCGAGGCGTGGCTGCCCACCCAGGGCCGCTACCGGGAGCTCACCTCGACGTCGAACTGCACCACCTTCCAGGCCCGACGGCTGGCCACTCGGTACCGTGACGAGAACGGCAAACCGCGCATCGCCGCCACCCTCAACGGCACCCTGGCCACCACGCGGTGGCTGGCCGCCATCCTGGAGAACCACCAGCAACCCGACGGCAGCGTGCGGGTGCCCGAGGCGTTGGTTCGCTACGTCGGGACGGCGGTGCTGGAACCGCCGAGTTAGTCGCCGAGCAGCTCGTCGAGGGTGCTCAGGAACTCGTCCGGATCGGCCGGGGTGAACGCCGGGCTGGGCCAGGTTCCGGGTACGTCGAGGGTGATCAGCGTCGACCGCAGCGGCCGCCGGGTATCCAGCGGCAGCCACCGCCGCAGATCCGAGCTGCCCCAGATCCGGAAGCGCTGCATCAGCAGACCCAGCGGCTCCGCGTGGTAGCCGCGCACCGAGCCGAGCGGGATGACTTTCGAGGTTCCGGACGGAAAGTGGTAGCGGCGCAGCGTGATCGCCTCACGGTCGAGCTGAATCAGCCCGTCGTCGTAGTGCGGCGGGGTCATAGCTTGGAGCTGCGCAGTTCGTGGCCGCGTGCCGTCAGGCAGCGACCGGTCTCCAGGTCCCATTGCCAGCCGTGCTGGTTGCAGGTCAGCGTGGTGCCGTCCACCACGCCGAACTTCGACAGGTCGGCCTTCATGTGCGGGCACCGACGCTGGATCTTCCAGCCGCCCAGGGTGATCGTCGCGCTGTCGTCGTGACTCTCGCCGAACCAGCCGTCCGCGTATACGATCCGGTCTTCGGTCAAACACTTGAAGAACGTGTAGAGGTATTCGTTGTACCCGCCGACCCGCCATGCGGTGAACCGGGTCGACAAGAAGATGGTGTTGACCCAGTCCGGCTCGTCGTCGCGCAGCACGGTGCGCACCAGCTCGGGGGCGATAGCGAATCCGTAGCGGTACTTCTCGTCCGGGATCGGCTCGCGCACAACCCGCTTCGGAAAATCGAGCACCACGGTCTCGGTGTGGCCCGGCCCGTCGAGCGACAGCACGACCGGGTAGCCGACACCATCGCTGATCTCGTTGCTTCTGCTCATGATCGGCTCGAACTTCGCCCGCAGCGCCGGCAGCAGCGGCTCGCCTTCGGCCGGGGCCCAGCCGGCCTTCTCGGCGGCGAGCACCGGAGCCATCCGCTCGGCGTAGGCGGCGATGTAGTCCGCCTTGCCGGTGGTGAAGATCGCCTCCACCTGCTCGGTGGGGAGCGGGTGGGTCAGCGAGTGCAGTTCTTCGCCGGTGAATTCCGCCGTCGAACCGGGGATCAGCAGCAGCCCACCGTCGTGGCCGTGGTTGCGGAGCCGGTCCAGGAAGACCATCTGGTCGGGGAAGATGTTGGCCGGGTCGCCGTGGTCGTCGTTGAGGTGGCGCAGCTCCGGGTCGAGGAAGCACGGTGGCCCGGCCGACGGGATCACCCAGCGGGCGCCGACGTGGCTGACGTACTGCCGGGCCCGGTCCATCTGCCGGCCGCGCTTCTGGTTGCCGAACGCCGCCTTGGCCCGGGCCGGCATGTCGTAGACCATCGGGTACCAGATCGCACCGGAGTACTGCAGCATGTGCACGTCGATCTTCTCGAACGCCGACAAGACGTCCAGGTCCACCGGCCGCGAGTCGTTCATGTTGAACACGGTGGTCTGGCCGTCGGAGATCACCAGCCCGGAGTCGCCGATGGGGCCGTCGGCCGGTGCGCTGAGCGCGACCACCATCACGTCCAGCTCGCCCTTCGGCCCGCTGACGGTCTGGCGCACCGAGTCGGTGGTCTCGACGAACCGGTGAAAGCCCAGCCGCTCCAGCTGGCCGCGCAGGTCCGGGACCGGGTAGTCCGGCAGCAGCACCACCGCGTCCTTGTTGACGTGCGCGTCCAGGTGCCGCGGGTCGAAGTGGTCGTGGTGCAGGTGGGAGATGTAGAGGTAGTCGCAGTCGCCGAGGGCGTCCCAGTCCAGCCCGCGGTTGTCCGGGAACGGGAACCACGAGCCGAAGTAGGCGGGGTTGACCCACGGGTCGCACAAGATGCTGCCCGCCCGGGTCTCGATCCGGAAGCCGGCGTGACCGACGCTGGTGATCTGCACGGAGCCCTCTTCGATGACGTCCCCGCAGCCCGTGCCGTACCGCGGGAACGACGGCTCCGGGGCTGCCTGTACCGACCTGAGCTTAGCGGCAGGCCGGTGCCTCGAGCTTCGGCAGTCGGCCCGCGTTGCGCGACGCCGCCGGGCGGTGAGGACTCCCGGACCGGCCTCGGTGTGGCATAGGCTGATGCCGTGGAGCCGGTCTACGGGACGATCATCAAAGTTGCCCGCCTGGCGTGGCTGGTACAGGGTCTGAGTTTCACCGTGACCGGCATGCAGAACCTGCCCAAGACCGGCGGCGCGGTGGTCGCGATCAACCACACCAGCTACTTCGACTTCACCTTCGCCGGCCTCCCCGCCTACCGGCAGGGGCTCGGCCGCAAGGTGCGGTTCATGGCCAAGCAGGAGGTCTTCGACAACCGCCTCACCGGGCCGATCATGCGCGGCTGCCGGCACATCCCGGTGGATCGGGGGCACGGCGCCGACGCGTATCGCGCCGCAGTGGAGAACCTCCGGGCCGGTGAGCTGGTCGGCGTCTACCCGGAGGCGACCATCAGTCGCAGCTTCGAGATCAAGGAGTTCAAGAGCGGCGCCGCCCGGATGGCGATCGAGGCGCAGGTGCCGATCGTCCCGCACATCGTCTGGGGCGCCCAGCGGATCTGGACCAAGGACCATCCGAAGAAGCTGTGGCGGCCCAAGGTGCCGATCTCGGTGGCGGTCGGCGAGCCGATCGAGCCAACGCTCTCCGCGGAGGACCTGACCGCGCTGCTGCACGCCCGGATGGAGCACCTGCTCGGGCAGGTGCAGGATGGCTACGGACCGCACCCGGTCGGGGCGTTCTGGGTTCCGCATCGGCTCGGCGGTGGCGCCCCGACGATGGTGGAGGCGGCCCGGCGAGACGCCGCGGAGCTGGCGGAGCGGGCCCGCAGGCGCGCAGCCGCGTCGGAGTAGCCGACCCGGGGCAGCAGATGCAACCGGTGTTCCGCGCCTTGGAGACCACGGCGAAAGTCCTGGCCGGATGCGGTTCATGATCAATCCGCACCCGGCGGGGGCGTTCTGGGCGCCGGCCCGCCTCGGCGACAGCGCGCCGATCCCGGCCGAGGCTAAAGTTCTTCGTGAGAAGGAGCTGGCAGAACGGGCGTCCCGAGAGGCGGGTGAAGGTCATGGTCGAGCCGGTTTTCCGCTTTGCGGAGATGGTGATCCCGCGGCTGCTCGACGTCAACGGCCCACACCTGACCTACCACGGCCTGGAGCACATTCCGGAGCGGGGCGGGGCGCTGCTCGCGGTCAACCACATCGGCTACATCGACTGGTCCCCGGCGTCGATCGCGGCGCTGCGCCGCGGGCGCCGGCTGCGGTTCATGATCAAGGCCGAGGTGGCCGACGTGGCGGTGGGCCATTTCGTGGTCAAGCATCTGGGCCTGATACCGGTGGACCGGCGCGTCGGCGCCGACGCCTACGCGGTCGCCGTGCAGCGGCTCCGGGCGGGTGAGCTGGTCGGGGTGCATCCCGAGGCGACGATCAGCCGCAGCTTCGAGTTGATGGAGTTCAAGACCGGCGCCGCCCGGATGGCCCACGCCGCGGGTGTGCCGATCATCCCGGTGGTGTCCTGGGGCATCCAGCGGGTGTGGACAAAAGGGCATCCGAGAGCGCTGTGGCGCAACCATATTCCGGTGCTCGCCAAGGTCGGTGCACCGATGCCGGCCAGCGCGGACGCCGAGCAGACCGGCGTCGAGCTGCGCCGGGTGATGGCCGAGCTGCTGGATCAGGCCCAGCAGGAGTACCCGCACCCGGCGGGGGCGTTCTGGGTGCCGGCCCGCCTCGGCGGCAGCGCGCCCACCCCGGCCGAGGCGAAGCGGCTACGCGCGGCGGAGCTGGCCGAACGCGCCCGCAAGCGGGCCGAGCGGGCGGCGGACCCGGTGAGCGGTTCCCGGTGGCGGCGCGCAGTGGCCCCGGTGAGCCGGCGTCGATGACGGTGGGTGACCGCGACCCGGTCGAGCCGGCGGTGATCGCCAGTGACGTGGACGGCACCCTGCTCGACGGCGACGACAAGATCACCGACCGCACCCGGGCTGCGGTGCAGGCCGCGGTCGCCGCCGGAGCCCGCTTCATCCTGGCGACCGGGCGGCCGCCGCGCTGGGTGCAACCGGTCGTGGACGCACTGGGCTTCGCGCCGATGGCGGTCTGCGCCAACGGGGCGGTCATCTACGACCCGGCGATCGATCGGGTGATCTCGGCGCGGACCCTGCCGGCCGAGGCGCTGGCCGAGGTGGCCGACGTCGTGGGTCGGCTCATCCCGGGGGCCGGGCTGGCGGTGGAGCGGATCGGCGAGCGCGCGCACGACGCGGCGACTCCGCAGTTCGTCAGTTCGCCCGGGTACGAACACGCCTGGCTCAGTCCGGACAACACCGAGGTGTCGATGGCCGACCTGCTCAGCGCGCCGGCGATCAAGCTGCTGATCCGTCAGGTCGGCGCGGCCAGCGCCGATATGGCGGCGGCGCTGGCCGGCCAACTCGGCGTGGTCGGCGAGATCACCTACTCCACCAACAACGGCCTGCTGGAGATCGTGCCACCGGGCGTCGACAAGGCCACCGGCGTCGCCGAGATCAGCCGGCCACTGGGGATCGGCGCCGAGCGGGTGCTGGCGTTCGGCGACATGCCGAACGACGTGCCGATGCTGCGATACGCCGGGCACGGGGTGGCGATGGGCAACGCCCATCCCGACGCGCTGGCGGCCGCCGCAGAGGTCACCGCGCCCAACACCGAGGACGGCGTGGCGCTGGTGCTGGAACGGTGGTGGCGGTAGCCGGGGCTCAGCCGGCCGGGTCCACCGCGTGCGAGAACCGCTCCAGCTGGACCGGAGGCCCGTTCGGCGCGAGCTGGGGCAGTTGTTCGGCGACGCCGTCGATTACCCGGGTGACGGTGCCGGTGTCCCGGTCGATGTTCAGCGTGCCGTGCTGGAAGTTCTGGCCCACCCACTCCGGCTCGTCGATCTGACCGCTGGTCGGCAGGCCCAGCACGCCTCGCTCGTAGCCGAGCGCGGCCCAGGCGTTGTAGATCGCGCCGGCGATCGGCTGGGCCCCGGTCCGCGGCGACCAGTACATCGCGCCGTGTTCGAAGGTGACGTAGCGCGACGTCCCGTCACCGCCGCCCTCCGGGGAGGTCGGCCAGCCCAGCGGGCTGTCCGTCCCGCCCAACTGCGCCCAGCGCTTGTGGATCGGGCTGCCCTCCAGGGACCGGGCCAGTTCCTCGGGGCTAAGCGGCTGGAAGCCACCGGCGGCGGCCAGGTCCCGGATCCGGTCCAGCGCGGCGTGACCGGCGTCGCCGGGACACTCGGTGTTGTCCACGTCGCGGTGACCGAAGATGGTCGGCATCCGCAGCACCTCGCCCCGGCGGAACGAGGTGTACGACCCGCCGGCCGAGGTCAGCTCCACCGTCCCGTGCGGGTCGACCCGGTCGATGCCGAGCCGCCAGCCGACCAGTCGGGCCACCGCGTTCAGCTGGAGATCCGGTGGCGGTGCGTCGTCGAAGGTGCCGATCATCGACACCCCCCAGGTGCCGTAGTTGAAGCCGCCGGCGTGGGTGCCCCGGATTCCCTTGGTGATGCCGCCGGCCCGCCCCTCGAAGACCTGGCCGTAGCGGTCCACCAGTGCGTTGTAGCCGATGTCGCACCAGCCCAGCGTCATCGTGTGGTAGGCGTAGATGGCCCGGACGATCTTCGCCGAGTCCTCCGGGCCGTAGTCGTTGTTGCCGGCGGTGTGGTGGATGACCGCGGCCCGCACCCGGAAGTCGGTCGGCTCGCCGCAGCGATTCGACTCCGGACCGCCCCAGTCCGCCCGGGGGATGACCGGCGGCGGCTGATTCGGTCCGGGCATTCCGTCCGGCGGTCTCGGATACAGGTCGGTCGGACCGTCCGGCGGGGCGATCAACACCGCCGAGATGCCCTGGGCGAGTGGCTGTTCAACCGTGGTCAGCTTGTATCCGCGGTGCCGTTTGCCCATCCTGCCGTTGTCCGGCGCCGGGCTGGCCGGCGTGCGGGCGGGGCGGCTGACGGCGATCTGCACGCTGGTGGTGTCGCCGACGAATACCGGGTCGGTGCCGTTGGTGGCCGGTGCCGGCTCGGTTTTTCCGGGGCCTTTTCCGGGGCTGTCGGCGAGCGGAACCGGGGCTCCGGCGCCGTGCTCGGGTTCGTATTTGGTCTCGTACCAGGGGCCCCACGACCCGTCCGGGCGCTTGGCCCGTACCCGGGCCGAGGTGCCGGTCAGATCGGCGCCGGTCAACGCGACCATCGAGAACGGCTGGTCCTGGGTGATCTCCCGCACGGTGACCCCGGCGGTCAGGCCGGGAAGCGGTTGCTGGGTGAGCCGGGTGGCGGTGGCGCTCGGGGCCGGCCGGCCGAGGTTGGGGCCGGTCGTCCACGGCAGGATCACCACGGTGGCGAGGATGGCGGTCAGCAGGATCGTCGACCCCGGACGACATGATGGCACGAGCCGATGTTACGTATGTGCTAATTGATGCCATCGTTGCGACACGCGTCTATACGGGACGGGGTGTTGTCGGAAACGGCACCGCAGAGTCGATGGGTGTCGGACCGAGGTCCGGATCGACCCTGCGGTGCCGCCCGGGGACACGTGCGTGTGTCAGCCGGCTGCCGCTGCGGCCGCCTCCGCAGGCGCGGCAGCCGCTTCTGCAGCGGCAGCCGGTGCCGCCGCCGCCGGTGCGGCGGCACCCTGCACGGCCTGGGTCAGCGCGCCTTTGAGCAGATCCATGGCCTGCCCGGCGCCCAACTGGTTGGCAGCGCTCATCAGATCACTGACTAGCCCACCGTTGTTGGCGGGGGCGCCCAGCGCCGGGTCGCCGAGGATCGGATAGGTGCCGTCCAGCCCCGGGTCCAGACCCAACTCGTCGCCGCCGGCCAGGGCCGGGTCGAACCCTGGTGTGGTCAGGCTCGGGTCGGTCAGGCCGGGCGAGGTCAGGCCGGGCGAGGTCAGGCCGGGCGAGGTCAGGCCGGGCGAGGTCAGGCCAGGGGAGGTCAGACCCGGGTTGGTCAGGCCGGGCGAGGTCAGACCGCTGGTCAGGGTCGGGCTGGTCAGGCCGGGCGAGGTCAGACCCGGATCGGTCAGCCCCGGCGAGGTCAGCGCGGACGAGGTGACCGGCATCGGGGCAGAGCTGCCGGGCATCGGGGGCAGGCTCACCCCGAACTGCGACAGCCCCTGGGACAGGGCGCCGATAAGTTCGTTCGGCAGGTCGGCCTCCGATGCGGCGGGCACGAACTCGTGCCGCTGCGGGGCGGTGCCGGCCAGTTGAGAGAAAGCGGCAATGGCAAACGGACTCGCGACCGCCATGGCGGCGACTGCGCTCATGGTGGTCGAGAGCCGGTGTCGACGTCGGTTCGGCACGGAAGTCTCCTCAATATGTAATCGGTGGTTGCGGCCGGGAGGCCGCGGGCCTTACACGATCGATGGTACGGATGTGACTACCGTGATTAGAGTGGCGATATTCAATCGTGAGGGAATCGCGACTTGCCCATTACCGACCCACCGCCGAGCGGCATCGCCGGCCCTCGTCGGCGGGTGTCCAGGTCCGACGCGGGCGGGTCGTCGGCGCCGGTTCGGATACCCTAGGCGCCGATGACTTCGCGTTTTGACCTCTATGTCGTCGGCTGCGGCTTCTTCGGCCTGACCATCGCCGAGCGGGTGGCCGGTCAGCTGGACAAGCGGGTGCTGGTGGTGGAGAAGCGCCCGCACATCGGCGGAAACGCGTACTCGGAGGCCGATCCGCAGACCGGCATCGAGATCCACAAATACGGCGCCCACCTGTTCCACACCTCCAACACCCGGGTCTGGGACTATGTCCGGCAGTTCACCGACTTCACCGGCTACCAGCACCGCGTCTTCGCCATGCACGACGGGCAGGCCTACCAGTTCCCGCTCGGGCTGGGCCTGGTGTCGCAGTTCTTCGGCCGGTACTTCACCCCTGACCAGGCCCGAGCGCTGATCCAAGAGCAGGCCGCCGAGATCGACACCGCCGATGCCCGCAATCTCGAGGAGAAGGCCATCTCGCTGATCGGCCGCCCGCTCTACGAGGCCTTCGTCAAGGGCTACACCGCCAAGCAGTGGCAGACCGATCCGGCGCAGCTGCCCGCCGCCGTCATCAGCCGGCTGCCGATGCGCTACACCTTTGACAACCGCTACTTCAACGACACGTACGAGGGCCTGCCGGTCGACGGCTACACGGCCTGGCTGGCCAATATGGCCGCCGACGACCGCATCGAGGTCAGGCTCCAGACTGACTGGTTCGACGTGCGTGAGGAGTTGCGGGCGGAGAACCCGCAGGCCCCGGTGGTTTACACCGGCCCGCTGGACCGCTACTTCGACTACGCCGAGGGCCGGCTCGGGTGGCGCACCCTGGACTTCGAAACCGAGGTGCTGGACACCGGGGACTTCCAGGGGACCGCCGTGATGAACTACAACGACCCCGACGTGCCCTACACCCGGATCCACGAATTCCGGCACTTCCACCCGGAGCGCGACTACCCGACCGACAAGACGGTGATCATGCGGGAGTACTCCCGGTTCGCCGACGCCGACGACGAGCCTTACTATCCGATCAACACCGAGGCCGATCGGGTGTTGCTGGGCGCCTACCGGGCCCGGGCCAGAGCCGAGACCGCGTCGGCCAAGGTGTTGTTCGGCGGACGGCTGGGCACCTACCAGTACTTGGACATGCACATGGCCATCGCCAGTGCGCTGAATATGTACGACAACACGCTGGCGCCGCATCTGCGCGACGGGGCGCCGCTGCACGAGGAGAGTGGGGAGGGTGATCGGGCATGACCGGCACCGGGGGTAGCCGGGCGGTGAGCCGGCTGGCGCGGGTCATCCTGCCGCGGCCGGGCGAGCCGCTGGATGTGCGCAAGCTCTATGTCGAGGAATCCAAGACCAACAGCCGGCGCGCCCATCCGCTGAGCCGGACCAGCCTGGAGATCGGCGCCGAGTGCGAGGTGTCGTTCGCGACCTACTTCAACGCCTTCCCGGCCTCCTACTGGCGCCGCTGGTCGACGGTGCAGTCGGTGGTGCTGCGGGTCGAGCTGACCGGGACCGCGCGGGTCGACGTCTACCGGTCCAAGGCCACCGGAGCCCGGATCGCGATCGACGGCAGACCGGTACACGGCGAGCCGGGCGAGCCCGGTCGGCCGGCGACGGTGGAGTTCGAGATCGGCCTGGAGCCGTTCGAGGACGGCGGCTGGATCTGGTTCGACATCACCACGGCCACCGACGCCGTCACGCTGCACAGCGCGGGCTGGTACGCGCCGGACCCGGCGCCTGGGACGGCCCACGTCGCGGTCGGCATCCCGACGTTCAACCGGCCGACCGACTGCGTCGAGGCGTTGGCCGCGCTCACCTCCGATCCGCTGGTGGACGAGGTGATCGGCGCCGTGATCGTGCCCGACCAGGGCAGCCGGAAGGCGCGCGACCACCCGGGCTTTCCGGCCGCCGCGGACCGGCTGGGCGGCCGGCTGTCCATTCACGACCAGCCCAACCTGGGTGGCTCCGGCGGCTACAGCCGGGTGATGTACGAAGCGCTGAAGAACACCGACTGCCAGCAGATCCTGTTCATGGACGACGACATCCGCATCGAGCCGGACTCGATCCTGCGGGCGCTGGCGCTGAGCCGGTTCGCCAAGGCGCCGATTCTGGTCGGCGGGCAGATGCTGAACCTGCAGGAGCCGTCCCACCTGCACGTGATGGGCGAGGTGGTGGACCGCGCCGCGTTCATGTGGACCAACGCCCCGTACACCGAGTATGACCACAACTTCGCCGAGGACTCGCTGGCCGAGACCGAGGAGCTGCACCGGCGCATCGACGTCGACTTCAACGGCTGGTGGATGTGCATGATCCCGCGGGCGGTGGCCGAGGAGCTCGGTCAGCCGGTGCCGTCGTTCATCAAGTGGGACGACGCCGAATACGGCCTGCGCGCCGCCGAGCACGGCTATGCCACCGTCACCCTGCCCGGCGCGGCGATCTGGCACATGGCCTGGAGCGATAAGGACGATGCGATCGACTGGCAGGCGTACTTCCACCTGCGCAACCGGCTGATGGTGGCGGCGCTGCACTGGGACGGCGACGCGGCCGGGCTGGTCCGCAGCCACCTCAAGGCGACGCTGAAGCACCTGGCCTGCCTGGAGTATTCGACGGTGGCCATCCAGAACAAGGCGATCGACGACTTCCTGGCCGGCCCGGAGCACGTCTTCTCGATCCTGGAGTCGGCGCTGCCGGACGTGCATGCGCTGCGCCGGGACTACCCGGACGCGGTGACGCTGCCGTCGGCCACCGAACTGCCGGCGTCGCAGCGGGTGCACCCGATGGAGCCGCCGGTGAACCCGCTGACCATCGGGTACCGGCTGATCCGCGGCGTCCTGCACAATCTGAGTCGGGCCGACCCCGCGCATCACCACCGCCCGCAGCTCAACGTGGCCACCCAGGACGCCCGCTGGTTCCTGCTCAGCCGATTCGACGGCGTCACCGTCACCACCGCGGACGGCCGTGGGGTGGTGTACCGGCAGCGGGACCGGGCCAAGATGTTCCGGCTGTTGGCGCAGTCGCTGCGCCGGCAGCGCACCCTGCTCCGTCGCTTCGACGAGCTGCGCCAGACCTACCGGGCCGCCCTGCCGATGCTGTCCAGCGCCCAGACCTGGGAGACGGTGTTGTTGCCGTCCGCCGACCCGCGGCCGGACCATGATTGAGTCAGTCGATGCGTCGCGCTCGCCGCGCGGCGAGGTGGCGGCGCTGGCGGCGGTGCAGTCCGCGTTGGCCGACCGGCCGGGCGTGCTGCCGGTGGCCCGGACCCTGTCGCACTTCGGTGAGCACAGCATCGGCTGGTTGGCGGTCGCGGCGCTCGGCGCGCTGACCCAACCGCGACGACGGCGCGGATGGCTGGTGGCGGGCGCCGGAACACTGGTCGCCCACGCGGCCGCGGTGGCGATCAAGCGGGTGGTGCGCCGGGAGCGGCCGAACCACCCGGCGGTCTCGGTCAACGTGGGCACGCCGAGCCGGCTGAGCTTCCCGTCCGCGCACGCCACCTCCACGACGGCGGCGGCGATACTGATCGGGCGGGTGACCGGGATGCCAGGATGGACCTTGCCGGCGTTGCTGATTCCGCCGATGGCCGCGTCGCGAATGGTGCTCGGGGTGCACTACCCCAGCGACGTGGTGGCCGGGGTGGCGGTCGGCGCCGCCGCCGCCGCCGCGGCGACCCGGCTGGACGGTGCGAGGGGATGAGTGAGGGAGTGGCCCAGGTGAGCGAAGCACCGGCGAACGTGGTCGTCGGAGTGATCAAAGCGGTGCGGCCGCGTCAGTGGGTGAAGAACCTGCTGGTCTTCGCGGCGGTGCTGGGCGCGTTGAGCCGGGAGGCCCACTACGACTACGCGGCCCTGCTGGTCAAGGCCCTGGTCGCGTTCGCGGTGTTCTGCCTGGCGGCCTCGGCGGGGTATCTGGTCAACGACGCGCTGGACGTCGAGGCCGATCGGGCGCATCCGACCAAGCGGTTCCGCCCGATCGCGGCCGGTGTGCTGCCGGAGTCGCTGGCCTACGCGCTGGCGGTGCTGCTCGGGGGGGCCTCGCTGGCCGTCGCCTGGTGGCTCACCCCGAACCTGGCGCTGGTGATGGCGATCTACCTCAGCCTGCAGCTCGCCTACTGCTTCGGCCTCAAACACCAGGCGGTGATCGACATCTGCATCGTGTCGTTGCAGTATCTGCTGCGGGCGATCGCCGGCGGCGTGGCGGCGGCGATCCCGTTGTCGCAGTGGTTCCTGCTGGTGATGGCCTTCGGCTCGCTGTTCATGGTGGCCGGCAAGCGCTACGCGGAGCTGCAGTTGGCCGAGCACACCGGGACCAGGATCCGCAGGGCGCTGGAGAGCTACACCGGAACCTACCTGCGCTTCGTCTGGACCATGTCGGCCACCGCAATGGTGGTCTGCTACGGCCTGTTTGCGTTCGAGCGCGACCACGGTGCCGGCTCCTGGTACGCGGTGTCGATCGTCCCGATCGTGGTCGGGCTGCTGCGCTACGCGGTCGACGTCGACAGCGGGATGGCCGGTGAACCGGAGGACATCCTGCGGCGGGACCGGGTGTTGCAGTTGATGGCGCTGGCATGGATCGGAATCATCGGTGCGGCCGTCGCTTTCGGCTGACGTCTCGGCGGCACCCGCCAGCCGGCCGGAATCGACGGACCGGGCCATGGTCCCGATCACCGTCACCCAGGCCAGCCTGTGGCTCGGCCTGGCCGCGACCGTGCTGCTGTTCGGATGGGGTGCCTGGCAGCGGCGCTGGATCTCCGATGACGGGCTGATCGTGCTGCGGACCGTGCGAAATCTGTTGGCCGGCAACGGGCCGGTCTTCAACGCTGGGGAGCGGGTGGAGGCCAACACCTCCGCGCTCTGGACCTACTTGATGTATCTGGCCTGCTGGGTGGGCGGACCGATGCGGATGGAGTACCTGGCCCTGGCCGTCGCCCTGGCGCTCAGCCTGGCCGGCGTGGCGTTGGTGATGGTCGGCACCGCCCGGCTGTCCGCGCCCACTCTGCACGGCCGAAAGGCGCTGCTGCTGCCGGCCGGCGCGCTGGTGTACATCGCCGTGCCGCCCGCCCGAGACTTCGCCACCTCCGGCCTGGAGAACGGTTTGGCGCTGTTCTACCTGGGCCTGCTGTGGTGGATGATGGTCCGCTGGGCGCAGGCACCGAGATCGTCCGCGGCACCCGGGAGTGGTTGGGACGGGCGGGGGTTCGTTGGTTCTCTGGCGGCGGTCGCCGGGCTCAGTGTGCTGGTGCGGCCGGAGCTGGCGCTGATGGGCGGGGTCGCGCTGATCATGCTGCTGATAGCGGCGCGCGGCTGGCGGCGCCGACTGCTGATCGTGACGGCCGGCGGGCTGCTGCCGGTGCTGTACCAGATTTTCCGGATGGGCTACTACGGGCTGCTGGTCCCGGGCACGGCACTGGCCAAGGACGCGGCCGGCGACAAGCTCCCACAGGGGCTGATCTACCTGGCCAACTTCGCCGGGCCGTATGCGCTGTGGCTCCCGACGCTGCTGTTGGTGGTGCTCAGCGCGCTGCTGTGGATGTCGGCGGTCGGTCGCCGCTGGGCCGATGACCGGGGCGGGTACGGCCGGCCGGCGCCGCTGGTGCAGACCCCGGCCGCGGTGGTCTGGTTCATGGTGGGCAGCGGGCTGCTGCAGGGTGCCTACTGGATTCGCCAGGGCGGCGACTTCATGCACGGACGGGTGCTGCTGGCGGCGCTGTTCTGCGTGCTGGCCCCGGTGGCGGTCATCCCGGTGGTGCTGCCCGACGGGGCTTGGGCATCGTCTCGGGAGGGGCAGTACTGGCTGACCGGCACCGTCGGTGCGCTCTGGCTGGCGCTGGCCGGCTGGGCGGTCTGGGCGGCCAACTCGCCGGGGATGGGCGCCGACGGCACCCGGGTCACCTACTCAGGCATCGTCGACGAACGCCGGTTCTACGCCCAGGCAACCGGGCACGCGCATCCGCTGACCGCCGCGGACTACCTGGACTACCCCCGGATGCGTGCGGTGCTGACCACGATCAACAACACGCCGGCCGGGGCGCTGCTGTTGCCGTCGGGCAACTACGACCAGTGGGACGTGGTCCCGGTCATCCTGCCGGTGCCGCCGGTGCCGGGAACCCCGCCCGCGGTGCCGGACGGGACCGGGCCGCACACGGTTTTCTTCACCAACCTCGGCATGCTGGGCATGAACACCGGGCTGAACGTGCGGGTCCTCGACCAGATCGGTCTGGCCAACCCGATCGCGGCGCACACCGACCGGGTGGACCACGCCCGGATCGGCCACGACAAGGACCTCTTCCCGGACTGGGTGATTGCCGACGGGCCGTGGGTGAAGTGGTACCCGGGCGTCCCGGGCTACCTGGACCAGCAGTGGGTG
>NZ_JBYCLB010000476.1:0-1541 GCF_057473705.1 Mycobacterium sp. TH-M15
GCCGCGGGGGTCTCCGGGAACGTCATGGCGTCTAGCAGTCTACGGGCAGCCGCAACGCGCGCCTCCCACACTCCTCGGTCCGATCCCGGTACGGTGCCCGGTGTGTTCGGTCCAGCGACGACGTTCCGCACCGCGGTCGGGCTGACCGGTGTCGCGTTGGCGGCAGCGGCGGCGGCCGGCTGCGGATCGGGTGACTCCACCGTGTCAAAGACCCCGACCGCCCCGCCCGCCGGGTCGCCGGTCGCCGAGGCGCCGGCGTCGAGTCCGGCCGGCGTCCCGGCCGACCCGTGCGCGATCGACCTGGCCTCGCCGGTGATCCCCAAGGCGGTCTCCGAGCTGCCCCGCGACCCGCGCAGCCGACAGCCGTGGAACCCCGAGCCGCTCTCCGGCAACTACAACGAGTGCGCCGACCTGTCCGCGGTGATCGTGCGGGCCAACAGCAACGTCGAGCACCCCAGCACCCGGGCGGTGCTGTTCCATCGCGGTCAGTACCTGGCACAGGCGGTGCCGGACACCTACGGGTTCAACGCGATCGACCTGTCCCGCTGCACCGACGACACCGTGGTGCTGCAGCACGACACCGGGGTGCCGGGGCTGATCGGCGCGGTCCGGTTCCGCTGGAACGGCTCGGGGGTGGAGATCGCCGGCAACACCGCGTAGCCGGTCAGCGGTCATCGGCGCGACGGCGCCGGCCGGCCCGCGGGTAGCGGACGGCGCTCGGGTAGCGGGACGGCCGCGCGTGCCGTGTCGACGACTCGTCGTCGGGCTCCGGGTAGCTGCGGGCCAACGGGATCGCCTCGGAGATCCCGGTGATGTCCAGCGGGTCGGTGGTCGGGTCGTCGGCGGCCGCGTCGCGGTACCGCCCGTAGTCCAGCGGCACCGCGCTGTAGCCGTCCGGACCGACCTCGACGAACGCGTCGTCGGCGAAGTCGTCGTCGTCGATGAAGCCGTCGTCCGCGGCCAAACCGTCCGCGGCCAAGTCGTCCTCGGAGACGTCGTCCTCGGAGACGTCGTCCACCGGTCCCGGGGTGTCGCCGCCGGCGCCGGCCAGCTCCCAGCGCGGCTGCCGGCCGGACGGCCGGACGACACCGACCATGAACAGCGCCGCCGCGACGCCGAACAGCGCGACGAACGCGGTCATCAGCGTCGATTCGGACATCGCCAGCGCGAACGGCGGGCGCAGCTCCTCGGGCAGCCGCAGGCCGCCCTCCCACGAACCGCGCGGCTCTCCGGCACCGGACGACGGGATGTTCACCGAGATCCGCGCGGTCATGAACGCGGCCATCCCGGCGCTGCCCAGCACCGCGCCGAGCTGACGCGTCGCGTTGTACACCCCGGAGCCGGCGCCGGCCAGCCGCAGCGGCAGGTTGCGGGTGGCGGTGGCCGACAGCGGCGACCAGACGAACGCATACCCGACGCCCACCGCGGCGAACGCCAGCACCAGCCGCCAGATCGGGGTGGTGCCCGTCATCTCCACCGACAGCCAGGTCAGCGAGATCGCCAGCGCCGAGAAGCCGAACCCGATCACCGCCCGCGGGTGC
>NZ_JBYCLB010000477.1:0-6815 GCF_057473705.1 Mycobacterium sp. TH-M15
TGGCAGGGCGGCGAGCACGTCGTCGGGCTGCTCGACGAGGAGGGGTTCGCGCACGACTCGGTCACCGAGACGTTCGCCGCCATCACCCTGGAAGTCGACACCCGCCGCTGGGCGGGGGTGCCGTTCTACCTGCGCACCGGAAAACGGTTGGGCCGGCGGGTGACCGAGATCGCACTCGTTTTCAAACGGGCACCGCACCTGCCGTTCGACGCCACCATGACCGACGAACTCGGACAGAACGCGCTGGTGATCCGGGTGCAGCCGGATGAAGGGGTCACCCTGCGGTTCGGCTCCAAGGTGCCCGGCAACGCGATGGAGGTCCGCGACGTCAACATGGACTTCTCCTACGGCTCGGCGTTCGCCGAAGACTCCCCCGAGGCCTACGAGCGGCTGATCCTCGACGTTCTGCTCGGTGAGCCGTCACTGTTCCCGGTCAACAAGGAAGTCGAGTTGGCCTGGGAGGTACTCGATCCGGTACTCGACAACTGGGCGTCGCGCGGGAAGCCGGAACCCTACCAGGCGGGCAGCTGGGGGCCGCGATCATCGTTCGAGATGCTGCGCCGGTCCGGCCGGGAATGGCGGCGGCCGTGAACCGGCCCGGCGACGATGCCGAACGCAGCGAGGCCGAGGAGCGGTTCCGTTGATCATCGAACTTCCGGACACCAGCACCACCGCGATCAACAAGAAGCTCGACGAGCTGCGGCAACGCGCCGGTGCGGCAACCACCGGCAGGGTGCTGACGCTGATCATCGCCCCGCAAACCGACGCGCTGCTCGACGAGTCGATCGCCGCGGCCGCTATCGCCGGCCAGGAACACCCCAGCCGGGTGATCGTGGTGCTGGCCGGTGGTCGCGGCGGAGAGGCGCGCCTGGACGCGCAGCTGCGGATGTTCGGCGACGCCGGGGCCGGCGAGGTGGTGGTGGCACGGCTGTCCGGCCCGCTGGCCGACCACGCGGACAGCGTGGTGCTGCCGTTCCTGCTGCCCGACATCCCGGTGGCCGCCTGGTGGCCGGATGTCGCACCGGCAGTGCCCGCGCAGGATCCGTTGGGCCGGTTGGCGATCCGACGGATCACCGATGCGACCAACGGGTCGGACCCGCTCTCGGCGATCAAGGGCAGGCTGCCCGGGTACACCGCCGGGGACACCGACCTGGCGTGGAGCCGAATCACCTACTGGCGGGCGCTGCTCACCTCGACGATGGACCAGCCACCGCACGAACCGATCACCTCCGCGCTGGTGTCGGGGCTGCGAACCGAGCCGGCGCTGGACGTGTTGGCCGGCTGGCTGGCCAGCCGGATCGACGGCCCGGTCCGGCGGGCGGTGGGTGACCTGAAGGTCGAGCTGGTGCGCGAGAGCGAGACGGTGACGCTGAGCCGACCGCAGCGGGGCGCGACGGCGACGTTGAACCGGACCGCCCGCCCGCCCGCGTTGGTCCCGTTGCCGCGCCGGGAGACCTCCGAATGCCTGGCCGAGGATCTGCGCCGGCTGGACCCCGACCCCGTCTACGGCGCCGCGCTGGCCGGCATCGACCGAGTGGAGTACCTATGAGCACCGTTATCGAGATGTTCCCGGACAGCGACGCGCTCTACGCGGCGGCGGGTCGGCGGCTGGTCGCCGCCATCGAGACCGCTGTGGCGGCCCGGGGCAGAGCACTGGTGGTGCTGACCGGTGGTCATGGTGTCGCGGCGCTGCGGCAGCTGCGCGAGCACCGGCGGCGGATCGACTGGTCGGCGGTGCACCTGTTCTGGGGGGACGAACGCTACGTCCCGGCCGACGACGACGACCGGAGCGACAAGGCAGCCCGCGAAGCCCTGCTGGACCACGTCGACATTCCGCCGACCAACGTGCACGCGTTGCCGGCCAGTGACGGCGAGTTCGGCGACGATCTGGACGCCGCGGCGCTGGCCTACGAGCGGGTGCTGGCCGACAACGCCGCGCCGGGTGAACCGGCGCCGGATTTCGACGTGCACCTGCTTGGCGTCGGCCCCGAGGGCCACGTCAACTCGCTGTTCCCGGACACCCCGGCGGTGCGCGAGACCGCCCGGCTGGTGCTCCCGATCTACGATTCCCCCAAGCCGCCACCGCGACGAATCACGTTGACCCTGCCCGCGATCCAGCGTTCCCGCGAGGTCTGGCTGATGGTTTCCGGCGCGGCGAAGGCCGATGCGGTGGCCGCCGCGGTCGGCGGCGCGGAGCCGGAGGCGGTGCCGGCCGCCGGGGCGACCGGCCGAGAGCAGACGATCTGGCTGCTCGACGCCGAAGCCGCCACCAAGCTGCCGCCCGACCGGTCATAATCGGCAGCATGGCAACGACACCCCCCAGCGCCGGCCCGGAGCGCAGGCGGCTCAAGACGCTGGCCCAGGCGGCGCTGAACGCCGACGTCACCGTCGGGCAGGTCGGAGACGTGCTGTCCGGGCTGGGCGACACCATGAACGAGCTGAACAGCTCGCTGGTGGGCCTGAACGCCACGGTGGAACGCCTGGGCGACGGCCTGGACCATTTCGAGCAGACGTTGTCCGGCCTGGATGACCTGGCCCGCCGGCTGGCCACCCTGATCGAGCCGGTGGAGGCCATCGTCAGCCGGATCGACTATCTGGTGGAGGTCGGCGAGACCGCGATGTCGCCGTTGGCGGCGACCGAGAGCGCGCTGCGGGGCATGTTCAACGCCGTGCGCAACCGGGCGACCGGCGGCCGCTGACGGTCTGAGCGCAGTGCGGCGATCGGCGATGCGCACCGGCTACTCACGGACCGTCGACCGCGGGTACGGCAGCAACGCCATCTCCCGGGCGGTTTTGATCGCGGTGGCCACTTGGCGTTGCTGCCGGACGGTCAGGCCGGTGACCTGCCGGGACCGGATTTTGCCGCGTTCGGAGATGAACACCCGCAGCGTTGCGATGTCTTTGTAGTCGACGAAGCCGACGCCGAGTTTGGCGAGCAGGTTTTGGCGGGGTGTCCTCGCCCGGGGCTCGGCGCGCCGGCGAAACGTCTTCTTGCCCGCCACTACCAGCTGGCCTTCCGGACGCCGGGCAGCTGGCCGCGGTGGGCCAAGTCCCGCAGCCGCATCCGGGACAACCCGAATTTTCGGAGATGCCCTCGGGGACGCCCGTCGACGGAGTCGCGGTTGCGCAGCCGCACCGGGCTGGCGTCGCGGGGTTGGCGCGCCAGGCGCTGCCGGGCGGCGAACCGCTGCTCGGATGTGCCGGCCGACGACCGGATGATCCGTTTGAGCTCTGCGCGGCGCTCGGCGTAGCGAGCGACCGTTGCGCGCCGCTGAGCGTCTTTGACGATCTTGGACTTCTTGGCCACGGTCAGCGCTCCTCCCGGAATTCGACGTGGCGGCGAATCACCGGGTCGTACTTGCGCAGCACCAACCGGTCGGGGTCGTTGCGCCGATTCTTGCGGGTGACGTAGGTGTAGCCGGTGCCCGCCGTGGAGCGCAGCTTGACCAGGGGACGAAGATCGGTGCGCGCCATCAGATGCGCCGCCCGTCGCGGCGCAAGCGGGCCACTACGGCCTCGATCCCGTCTCTATCGACGACCTTGATGCCCTTGGCGCTCACCCGCAGCCTGACCCGACGACCCTCGGATGGCAGATAGTAGGTCTTGATCTGGATGTTCGGTGACCACCGCCGCCGGGTGCGGCGATGTGAATGCGACACGCTGTTACCGAAGCCGGGTACGCGGCCGGTGACCTGACAGTGGGCGGACACCCGTTACCTCCTCCATCACTCGCTTGTTGAAAATCATTTTCGACAACCAGCAGCTCGGACTGTACCGTGAAACCATCATTAATGACAATCATTACCGATAAGGAGGGTCATGCGGACTCCGGTGATACTGGTAGTCGGCCAGGGCGATACCGGGGCGGCGACGACCACGCTGCTGAATCGGCCCGGAACGTTGATCGTCGAGCACCGCCTAGACGGTCACGTCGTGGTGCGAAGCGTGGTCAGCCGCGACGGCGGGGGCGTGTCGAGGCAGGAAACCGCCCTGGAACTCGGCAACGGCTGTGCGTCGTGCACCATCCGCAACGATCTGCTCGTGCTGCTGCGCCGGCTGCATCGGCGCGCCGGCGTCAAACGCATCGTCGTGCAACTGGCGCCGTGGCTGGAGCCCGAACCGGTCTGCTGGGCGATCAACTACGTTCGCGTCCACGTCGGCCCAGGCTACGTCGACGGACCGGCCGCGCGTGACGTGGTGGTCGCGGCGGTAGTCACCTGTGTCGACTCGGCCGGCTGGCTGGACCAGGCGCTCGGCGACGAGGAACTCGACGACGGGCGCACCATGGCGCAGGTCGTGGTCGGGCAGGTGGAGTTCGCCGACGTCGTGATGCTCGGCGACCCGGACCCGGCCGTGCTGGCGGTCAGCCGCCGGCTCGCCCCCCGCGCCCGGATCACCGTCGGGACCGAGCGGCTGGAGCAGGCGCTGGCACACCTGGAGATCGACTCGCGGCGCGGCCGCCGCGACCATCCGCACGGTCCGCTGTTGGTCGGCCAGCCCGCGCTGGAAGCCCAGGGGTCGGTCCAGCTCATCGAATTCAACGCGCGCCGCCCCTTTCACCCAGGGCGCCTCCACGCCGCCGTCGACCTGCTCCTGGACGGGGTTATCCGGGCCCGGGGCCGGCTGTGGCTGGCCAACCGGTGCGACCGGGTGATGTGGCTGGAGTCGGCCGGGGGTGGGCTGCGGGTCAGCTCGGCCGGCAAGTGGCTCGCCGCCATGACCGCAAGTGAAGTGGCCTACACCGACCCGGAGCGCCGGGTCTTCGCCGACCTGATGTGGGAGTACCACTACGGCGACCGGCACACCGCGATCACCGTCCTAGTGTGCGGAGCCGACCCGGCCGAAATCCTCGACGCCCTCACCGGTGCACTGCTCACCGACGACGAATTGCTCGCGCCGGACGACTGGGCCGGCTACGACGATCCGTTCGGCGACTGGCATCAAGATCCCTGCGACGCGACGAACGACCTCGCCGAGGACGCCTCGACGCGCGGCAACAAAGACGCAGACCGACCATGAAACCGGGCATCCATCCCGACTACCCTCCCGCACCATCGACTGGCAGGCGCCCGACCCGAGCCGGCGCGGCCGGACACAGCGACGCCGCGACCCGCTAGCTAACCGCTGTTGCGCAGCGCGCTGGCCAGCCCGTTCATCGTCAGCAGGATGCCCAGCCGTACCTGTTCGTCGTCGTCGCCGCCGCGGTAGCGGCGCAGCAGCTCGACCTGCAGGTGGTTCAGCGGCTCCAGGTACGGGAACCGGTTGAACACCGAGCGGGCCAGCGCCGGGTTGTCGGCGAGCAGGTTGTCCTGGCCGGTGATCAGCGCGTGCATGGCGATGGTCCGGGTGTGCTCGGCGGCGATCCGGTCGAAGACCCGTCGGCGCAGCTCGGGGTCGGGCACCAGCTCGGCGTAGCGCGCGGCCAGCCCCAGGTCGGTCTTGGCCAGCACCTGGGCCATGTTGGACAGCACGGTGGTGAAGAACGGCCAACGGCGGTACAGGTCGCGCAGCACCGCCAGCCGACTCGCCCGGTCCTCCGGCCCGGCGGCCAGCCACTGCTCGATCGCCGTCCCGGTGCCGTACCAGCCGGGCAGCATCACCCGGCACTGGCTCCAGGACAGCACCCACGGGATGGCCCGCAGGTCGGCGATCGAGTCGGTCGGCTTGCGCGAGGTCGGTCGGCTGCCGATGTTCAGCGCGCCGATCTCGCTGACCGGGGTGGACGCCAGGAAATAGTCGACGAATCCCGGTGTCTCGTGCACCAGTTCGGCGTAGGCGCGCTGCGCGCGGGTGGCCAGGTCGTCGAGGACCGCGTAGGCCGGTTCCGGGTCGGCGCCGAGCCCCTCGACGTCGAGCAGGGTGGCCTCCAGGGTGGCGGCCAACAGCGCCTCCAGGTTGCGGTACGCCATCGCCGGCTCGGCGTATTTGGCGGCGATCACCTCGCCCTGCTCGGTCAGCCGCAGTGAGCCGTCCACCGCGCCCGGCGGCTGAGCCAGGATCGCCTGGTAGCTCGGCCCCCCGCCGCGGCCGACGGTGCCGCCGCGACCGTGGAAGAGTTGCAACCGGATTCCGGTCCGGCGGGCCGACTCGACCAGGTCCAGCTCGGCCCGGTACAACGCCCAGTTCGCCGCCAGGTACCCGCCGTCCTTGTTGGAGTCGGAGTAGCCGAGCATCACCTCCTGGGTCTCCCCGCGGGCCCGCACCAACGCCCGATACAACGGAATGTCCAGTGCCGCTTCCAGAATCGACGTGCCGCGATGCAGGTCGTCGATGGTCTCGAACAGCGGGACCACGCCCACCGGGCAGTCCGGGTGCGGCCCGGACGCGTCCAGCAGCCCGGTCTCCTTGAGCAGCACGGCGGCCTCCAGCAGGTCGGAGACCGACCGGCACATCGAGATGATGTAGGTCGGCACCGCGCGTGGACCGAAGACGGCGACGGCACGGGCGGCGGCGGCCAGCACGCCCAGCTCCCGGCCGGTCTGCTCAGAGAGCTCGGCACCCGGGCGCACCAGCGGGCGACGGGTGGCCAACTCGGCGACCAGCAGCGCGACCCGGTCGTCCTCGGACAGCGACCGGTAGTCCGGATGCACCCCGGCCCAGGCCAGCAACTCGGCGATCACCTCCTCGTGGACGTCGGAGTTCTGCCGCAGGTCCAGGCCGGCGAGGTGAAAGCCGAAGACGTGCACCGCCTCCCGCAGCCGAGCCAGCCGGTCGTCGGCCAGCAGCCGGCCGCCGTCCGCCCGCAGCGAGGCGTCGACCACGTCCAGGTCGGCGCGGAGTTCGGCCGGTGTGGCGTATCCGGGCAGGTCCGGGTC
>NZ_JBYCLB010000478.1:0-6568 GCF_057473705.1 Mycobacterium sp. TH-M15
GCGGGGAGTCGATACCGACCGAGACGATCTTGTCGTCACCGCCAGGCGATCATAGCGTCTCGTCGCGGCCCGGCAGAGACTCGGCGAAGAACTCGACGTTGTCCTCCAGAGGGGGCTGCAGGTCATCCGGGAGGTCGTCCTCGTAGTAGATGGCCTCTACCGGGCAGACCGGCTCGCAGGCCCCACAGTCCACACACTCGTCCGGATGGATATAGAGGGCGCGACCACCCTCGTAGATGCAGTCGACCGGGCACTCCTCCACGCAGGCCCGGTCCATCACGTCAACGCACGGCTTCCCGATCACATATGCCATGGGCGTAGAGTTTACACAAGTTATTTTGTAGAAACTAGAAGGGTAGACCCTTATGCCGGAGACCGAACTCGACGCCCGCGTACTCCCCAAGCCGGAGAAGCACAAGACGATCTTCGCCACCTTCGCCAAACTGGCCGTCGGCGAGTCGTTCGTGCTGCTCAACGACCACGAACCGGAGCCGCTGCGGCAAGAGTTCGAACGTGAGCACCCGGGCAGCTACGGCTGGGAGTACCTGGAGAAGGGCGCCGAGCGCGGTGCGCTCTGGCGGACGAAGATCTCCCGGCTGTCGTCGACCGCACTGCCGTGGATCCTGACCGACACCACCAGCACCGGCGACGGCGTCGAGCCCGATCCGGCGGGGGTGGTCTGGAAACTGGAGGTGCAGGGCCGGGACCTGGACGCCGACGTCACCTCGCTGGCCGCCCACGCCGACACCGGGATGCACACCGGCCCGGAGATGGACGCCCTGATCCACGTGCTCTCCGGCGGCGGCGAGTTGCACACCGAACTCGGCACCATCGAGCTGACGCCGGGCGCACTGCTGTTCATGCCGAAGCGGTCCCGCCGGCAGTTCAGCGCCGGCTGCGACGGCCTGCGCTACCTGACCGTCAACCAGAAGCGGCAGTTCCTGAACCTGATGGCGGCCGGCTGATGGCCGGTCCGCAGAAACCTGATGGCGGCCGGCTGATGGCCGGTCCGCAGAAACCTGATGGCGGCCGGCTGATGGCCGACACCCGAGTGGACGGAGCGCTGCCCGCCGCCGACCGCGACGACGCCACCGTGCAGGGCCACCGGCTGCTGGCCCGGCTGGGCAAGCGGGTGCTGCGACCGGGCGGCATCGAGATGACCCGCGGCCTGCTGGAGCGGGCCGATCTGCCCGGCTCCGACGTGCTGGAGCTGGCCCCGGGCATGGGCCGCACCGCCCCGGAGATCCTCGCCCGTGAGCCGAAGTCGTACGTCGGTGCGGAGCAGGATCCCGACGCTGCCCGCACGGTGCAGAGCATCGTCGGCGAGAGCGGCGGCCAGGTGCGGGTCGCCGACGCGGCGGCCACCGGGTTACCGGACGGCAGCGCGGATGTCGTTGTCGGCGAAGCGCTGTTGAGCATCCAGAGCGACGCCGCAAAGGAAGCGATCGTCGCCGAGGTCGCCCGGGTGCTCCGCCCCGGCGGCCGGTACGCCATCCCCGAGTTGGCGTTGACCCCCAACAGCATCGACGAGCAGGCCAAGACCGACATCCAGCACGCGCTGGCGACGTCGATCCGGGTCAACGCCCGCCCGCTGACCGTGGCCGAGTGGATGTACCTGCTGGCCGAGCACGAACTGGCGGTGGATCTGGTCAGCACCGCGCCGATGGCGCTGCTGGAGCCGCGCCGGCTGATCGCCGACGAGGGGCTGGCCGGCGCGCTGCGCTTCGTCAAGAACCTGCTTGTCCACCGCGACGCCCGGCGCCGGGTGCTCGGGATGCGCCGGACGTTTCGGGCACACCGTCGGCGACTGGCCGCGGTCGGCATCATCGCGCACAAGCCCGGCGGCGGCGCCAACCCGGCGGTGTCCAAGGGCAAAGGCTGCTGTTGAACGGGTGTCGTTAGACGCACCATGGCGGCCGCCGAAGTCGGGTAGAAACAAGACCATGGCACACAACTCAGCGGACTACTCGGCTTTCCCCGCCCTGCGACTGGAACCCGGCGGCAACGGCGTCCTGGAGTTGGTGCTGGATGCGCCCGGCCTGAACTCGGTCAGCCCGCAGATGCACCGCGACCTGGCCGACGTGTGGCCGGCGATCGACCGGGACGACTCGGTGCGAGCCGTGCTGGTGCGCGGCGAGGGCAAGGCGTTCTCGGCCGGCGGCAGCTTCGACCTGATCGAGAAGACCATCGGTAGCTACCGCGGGCGGATGGAGGTGCTGCGCGAGGCCCGCGACATGGTGCTCAACATGGTCAACTTCGCCAAGCCGGTCGTCTCGGCGATCGGCGGCCCGGCGGTGGGCGCCGGCCTGGTGGTGGCGCTGCTCTCCGACATTTCGGTGGCCGGGCGCACCGCGCGGCTGATCGACGGCCACACCAAGCTCGGGGTGGCCGCCGGCGACCACGCGGCGATCTGCTGGCCGCTGCTGGTCGGAATGGCCAAGGCGAAGTACTACCTGCTCACCTGCGAGACGCTGCGCGGCGAGGAGGCCGAACGGATCGGCCTGGTCTCGCTCTGCGTCGACGACGACGAGGTGCTGACCACCGCCAGCCGGATCGCCGACGACCTGGCGCACGGGGCCCAGGACGCCATCCGGTTCACCAAGCACAGCCTCAACCACTGGTACCGACAGTTCGCGCCCGCCTTCGAGACCGCGCTGGGATTGGAGTTCCTCGGCTTCAGCGGGCCGGACGTCCCCGAAGGGCTTGCCGCGGTCCGGGAGAAGCGCAAGCCACGGTTCGTCGCTCGCGACTGACGGCGATTGCCCGCTGCCGAGCACGTCGACGGTGCGCTTGCGCCGGCGCACCGGTGGTACCACGCGTCGGTGGAGAAAACGCCGGTCTACCTGCCGGACGACCTCCAGCCGGCGCTGACGCGCGTCGCCAGACAGCGGGGCGGGTCCGAAGCCGAGACGATCCGCGAATCGGTCCGGGCGGAGGTGTGTGGGGTCAAGCCACCACGGACGATCGCGACCCTCGATCGCCGGCACTTCGCCGTGCTACGCCCACTCCGCGGTGGGCGCTTCGCCGTCCTGCCGTGACTCGGCGATCGGCTCACTGTGCCGCGATCGCCTGCTCCTTGGCCCACCGGTAGTCGGGCTTGCCCGACGGGGAGCGCTGCACCTCGGGCCGGAACACCACCGCCTTGGGCAGCTTGTAGCGGGCGATGTGGTTGGCCGCCTCGGCGATGATCGCGTCCCCGTCAGCCGGTGCGCCATCGGCCAGCTGCACCACCGCGACCACCTCGTTGGCCCAGCGCTCGCTGGGCCGGCCCACCACGATGACGTCGTAGACACTCGGGTGCCGGGCGACGGCGGCCTCGACCTCCTCGGCGAAGATCTTCTCGCCGCCGGAGTTGATCGTCATCGAATCCCGGCCGAGCAGCTCGATGCCGCCATCGGCGTCCCAGCGGGCCCGGTCGCCGGGGACCGAGTGCCGGACGCCCTGGATCACCGGGAAGGTCCGGGCGGTCTTGGCCGGGTCTCCCAGGTAGCCGAGCGGCACCTGGCCCTGCTGGGCCAGCCAGCCGATCTCGTCGTCGCCGGGGTCAAGGATGCGGATCATGTCCTCGCTGACCACCACCGCACCCGGGTTCGGGGTGAACCGGCCGGTGGAAGCCTGGTCGCGGCTGGTGCTCTGGCCCATCTGCGCGCCGGTCTCCGACGAGCCGCCGGCGTCCAGGATGGTCAGCTGCGGCAGCAGCTCCAGGAACCGTTCCTTCAACGGGGCGGTCAGCGGCGCGCCTCCGCTGGCCAGCACGAACAACCCGGACAGCTGCTGGACCAGGTCCGGGCCGCCGGCTTCCAGCGCGTCGGCCAGCGGGCGACCGAAAGCGTCGCCGACGATCGACAGCGAGATCACCCGCTCCCGGCCGGCGATCTCCCAGGTCTCGGCGGGATCGAACCGATCGGTGGTCGCCGACATCACGAACGGCCGGCCGCCGAGCACGGTGGTGAACGCCGCCCACTGCGCCGCACCGTGCATCAGCGGCGCCACCGTCATCGATCCCGGCCCGCCGTGCGCGGCCCGGGCGACGACCTCGTCGAGGCTGACCGGAAGCGCACCGGTGCCGAACTCGCGCCCACCCATCGCGCCGAGGAAGATGTCGTGCTGCCGCCAGAGCACGCCCTTGGGCATGCCGGTGGTGCCGCCGGTGTAGAGCAGGTACAGGTCGTCCGGCGACGGGGTCAGGTCCAGCGCATCGGCGGCGGTGCCGGCCAGCAGTTCTTCGTAGCGGACCGCGCCGGGCAGCGGGGCGTTGCCGGAGTCGTCGTCGACGTGGATCAACGGCATCGACGACGGCAGCCGATCGCCGGCCTGCTGCAACGCGTCGGCCAGCGTGGGGCCGAACCGCGCGTGGTAGATGAGCGCCTCGGCGGCGGCGTCGGTCAGCAGGTACACCAGCTCGTCGGCGACGTAGCGATAGTTGACGTTGAACGGGGCGACGCGGGCGTGGAAGGCGCCGAGCATGCCTTCCAGGTACTCGTTGCCGTTGGCCAGATACAGCCCCAGATGACTCTGGCCGGACTCGTGGCCGGCCAGCTCGGCGCGTTCCCGACGCACCCCGAGCCCCATCTCGTGCAGGGCGCGGGCCAGCCGACGAGACCGCTCCTCGGTCTGGGCGTAGCTGAACCGCCGGTCGCCGAAGACGATGCAGTCGCCGTTCGGATCGGCCGCCGCCACCGCCGAGAACACCTGGGCGAGGTTGAACTCCACTTGCCGCTCCTCTTCGTCACCGGCGGCGTTCACCCTAGCCGGTGACCGGTCAGGCATGCTTGACGGCATGACGGTAGACGCCCTGCTGCAGTCGATCCCGCCGCTGCTGGTCTACCTGGTGGTCGGCGCGGTGATCGGGATGGAGAGCCTGGGCATCCCGCTGCCCGGCGAGGTGATGCTGGTCGGCGCAGCGCTGCTGTCGGCCCGGCACAACCTGGCCGTCAACCCGGTCGATGTCGGTGTCGCGGCGGTGGTCGGCGCGGTGATCGGCGACTCGCTCGGCTACTCGCTCGGTCGTCGGTTCGGCATGCCGCTCTTCGACCAGCTGGGCCGGCGCTTCCCCCGGCATTTCGGGCCCGGGCATGTCGCGCTGGCCGAGCGGTTGTTCGCCCGCTGGGGAACCGGCGCGGTGTTCTTCGGCCGGTTCATCGCGCTGCTGCGGATCCTGGCCGGCCCGCTGGCCGGGGCGCTGAAGATGCGCTACCGGCGCTTCCTGGCCGCCAACGTCTCCGGGGCGGTGTGCTGGGCCGGCGGAACCACCGCGTTGGTCTACTTCGCCGGGGTCGCCGCCGAGCGCTGGCTGGCCCGATTCTCCTGGGTGGCGCTGGTGGTCGCGATCGTGGTCGGAGTGGGCGCGGCGATCCTGCTGCGCGACCGGTTCGGCCGGGCGATCGCCGACCTGGCCGGCGAGCGGCACCGCGAGGAAGACCCGACCACCGGGTGAAACCTGACTCGTCGGTAACCGTTGTCGAATCGGCGACACCGGAGGAAGGTGGTAGGAAGACCGGCGGCGCCGCCGGGGCGTCGCCCCGATCACACGGAGGCGCGAATATGTACGCACGCTCATCCACCATCTTCGCGCGGCCGTCGTTCATCGACGACGGTGTCGCCCATGTCCGCGACGTGGTCATGCCGGCGCTGGCCGGCATGGACGGGTGCACCGGGCTGTCAATGCTGGTCGACCGGGACGGCGGCCGGTGCATCGTCACGTCGTCGTGGCTTGATCAGGACGCGATGCGGGCCAGTGAGGACGCGGCGTTGGCCCTGCACGACAACGCGGCCAAGGTCTTTCACGCCACCGCCGACACCGCGCGCTGGGAGATCGCCATGCTGCGCCGGCACCGCCCGTCCCGCCGGACGGCTGGTGTCCGGGTCACCTGGCTGCAGACCGACCCGGCCCAGATGGACCGGTTCGTGGACACCTGCAAGCTGGCCCTGCTGCCCGAACTGCAGGATGTCGACGGCTTCTGCAGCGCCAGCCTGCTGGTCGACCGGGCGTCCGGGCGGGCGGTGTCGTCGGTGAGCTTCGACGACTGGGCGGCGCTGCTGGCCAGCCGGGAAGCCGACCAGACGATCTGGGCTCAAGTGGTCAACGACGCCGGCGCCCGGGTGGCCGAGGTCGGCGAGTTCGACCTGGCGATCGCGCACCTGAGCGCACCGGAGCTGGTCTGAGCGGCACGCACCGTTCGGGCCGTCCTACGGTGCGCTGGTGAGGTGGGCGCATGCGTCGCCGGCAGGGCGAGAATGAGTACGACGAGGAATACAAGGAGGATTCTCTGGACCGGCGCCTTGCCGAAGGCGCGCCATACATTCTCATTGCGACGCATGCTGTCACGGACGTAGCGGGCGAGCAAAATAGCCTCGAACACCACCATTATTAACGGAATCCACCAATCCCAATGAGGTTTTCTCACTTGGGGTGTGTGGGGTTGGCGCGACTAGAGTTTCCGGCGTGTCGTGAGGTCGGGGCGTGGGGTTCTTGCTCAAGGATCGGTTTCGACGAAGAAACCCGCTCCGCAGCAAAGGATCCCACGTGTTCACCTACTCTGCCATCTGCGACGTCCCGGAAGAAACC